>JACEUQ010000001.1:1500000-1765682 GCA_024998815.1 Opitutus sp. | reverse complement strand
CCCAAACGGTTCCGGTAAAAAAGTGCGCGTGATCGTGTTCACCGACAGCCCTGAGGTCGCCCTCAAGGCCGGTGCAGACGAAGCCGGCATGGCCGAACTCATGAAGAAGGTCAGCGAGGGCTGGCTCGAATTCGATGTCGCCATCGCGACCACCGAGGCCATGAAGCAGGTCCGTACTTTGGCCCGCGTGCTCGGCCCCAAGGGATTGATGCCCAATCCGAAGTCCGGAACCGTCACCGACGATATCGCTGCTGGTATCAAAGCCGTTAAGGCTGGTCGCGTTGAGTTCAAGATGGACAAAGCCGCTAACATCGGCGTCGGCATTGGTAAGCGCTCCTTCACCAACGCCCAGCTCATCGAGAACGCGAAAGCGGTACTCGAGGCCATTTCCAAGGCCAAGCCTGCGTCCTTCAAGGGCAACTACATCAAGACCGTCGCCTTCTCATCCTCGATGAGCCCTGGCGTTCATGTCGCCTCCACCGAATACAGCAAGTTCTAATCGGAACCCTACCCATGAGAGCCGAAAAAAAATACCTGATCAGCGAAGTCGAGACGCACCTTAAGAAGTCCGACTACGTCATCCTCGCCAATTTCTCGAAGGTCACCGTTTCCGATGTCGCCGAACTCCGCGCCAGCCTTGCTGCTGAAAACGCCGAGTTCCACGTCGTCAAGAACAGTTCCCTCCGTGTAGCCGCCAAGGCCCTGGGCCTGCCCGAGTTCGAATCCTCCA
This sequence comes from Opitutus sp., assembly GCA_024998815.1. Classification (NCBI taxonomy): domain Bacteria; kingdom Pseudomonadati; phylum Verrucomicrobiota; class Opitutia; order Opitutales; family Opitutaceae; genus Opitutus; species Opitutus sp. The sequence continues at coordinate 1,764,952 of JACEUQ010000001.1, read as the reverse complement.
CCTTGGCTGGCCCAACGGCTATCCTCGTCGGTGGCAAGAACCCGGCTGGCGTCGCGAAGATCCTTAAGAAGTTCTTCGACACCAAGCAGCGTCTTGAGGTCAAAGTCGGCGTCCTGGAGAAGAAGATTTTCTCCGCAAAGGAACTCGCCGTCATGGCCGATCTGCCTCCCTTCAACGTCATGCGCTCGCAGTTCCTCAGCTTGCTCACCAGCAACGCTGCGTCCTTCGTCCGCGTCCTCGACGCCAAGGTCAAAAAAGAGCAGCCCGCCGCCTAAGCCACATCAACCCATTTTGAGAAGGCGTCGGTTAAAATCGACGCCTTTGAGAAGACAAAAAATCCACAAGGGTAGGCTAGGGGATACGTCCCTTAAACGCGTTTCATTCCTGAAATCGCTAGTCGCCCTAGGAACTTAATACCATGAGCAATATCACCAAAGACCAAGTTATCGACTGGCTGTCCGCCCAGACCGTTCTCGAGCTCGCCTCCATCGTTAAAGACCTCGAAGCCAAGTGGGGCGTTTCCGCCGCCGCTGCCGTTGCCGCCGCTCCTGCCGGTGGTGCCGCTGCCGCTGTCGTCGAAGAGAAGACCGAGTTCAACGTTGTCCTCGTTGAGGCCGGCGCGAACAAGATCGGCGTCATTAAGGAAGTCCGCGCCATCACCGGCTTGGGCCTTAAAGAAGCCAAGGATCTCGTTGAAGGCGCTCCTAAGGCTGTCAAGGAAGGTGCTTCCAAGGCTGACGCCGAGGACATCAAGAAGAAGCTCGAGGCCGCTGGCGCCAAGGTCGAACTCAAGTAATTACTTGGCGTTCAACGATCTAAATCGTCTATCGTCTTCGGGACAGGCCGTGCTACCGCGCGGCCTGTCCTTTGCCTTTTCCGCTATCGCTCTTTGTTTTCAGTTTTCGCCCCAGCCTTCGGCTGGAGTTCGTTTGATTTGACCGCGCCAACCAGCGCGGTTTCTCCGTCTCTATACTTTACCTAACCGGGATCACCCATGGCCGTTCGCAATCAATCCGACCGTATCAACTTCGGCAAACTTCGTGAAGTCATTGTTCCGCCGAACCTGATCGAAATCCAGATCACGTCTTATCTCGATTTCCTTCAAAAGGGCATCCCCGAGAAACAGCGTAAGCCCCAAGGCCTCGAGGCCGTTTTCCGCGAGGTTTTCCCGATCGAGTCCTATGACGCACGTCTCAATCTTGAGTACGTCTCCTACACGCTCGGCGACTCCAAGAATTCCGAGATCGAATGTATCCGCGAGGGTATCACCTATTCGGTCCCCCTTTATGTAAAGCTGCGCCTCCGTGAGGAAGACTTCATCAAGGACGAGGAAATTTACATGGGTGAGATCCCCATGGTGACAGAGCGTGGCTCTTTCATCATCAATGGCGCCGAGCGCGTCGTGGTCTCCCAGTTGCACCGTTCGCCCGGCATCGCCTTCGAAGTTGCCCCGCATGCCAACGGTAAACCCCTCCACTCTTTCCGCATCATTCCTGACCGCGGCACTTGGCTTGAGGTTCAGTTTGATAACAACGACCTCCTTTACGTTTATCTGGATCGCCGCCGTCGTCGTCGTAAGTTCCTGATCACCACCTTGCTGCGTGCCATCGGCTACAGCTCGGACATCGACATCCTGAATCTTTTCTACGAGATCAAGGATATCAAGATCGCCAAGGCCCTCGACCTCGAAAACGTTTCCACGCTGGTCTTGGTTGAAGATGCCATTGATGCCCAAAAGGGCGTTGTGCTTGCTCGTGCTTTCGAGCCCCTCACCAAGCAGATCGTTCGTACCTTCGAGAAACACGGCATCTCCAGTATCCGTGTAATTGACACGGCTTCCGACGAAGGCGCCATCATCCGCGCCCTCAAGAAAGATCCGACACGTAACGAGGAAGAAGCCCTCAAGGAAATCTACAAGCGCCTGCGTCCGGGCGAGCCCCCGACAACCGCCAACGCAAAGGCACTGCTCAAGCGCCTGTTCTTCGATCCCAAGCGTTACGACCTCGGCCGCGTCGGCCGCTACAAGATCAACCAGAAGCTCGGTCTTAAGGTCGACCTAGAACAGCGTATCCTCGAGTCCGGCGACATCACTTCCGCCACCAAGTACCTCGTCCGCCTCAAACGCGGTGAGGGTGTTGTGGACGATATCGACCATCTCGGTTCCCGCCGCGTTCGTACCGTGGGCGAGCTTCTTGCCAACCAGTGCCGCGTGGGTCTGTCCCGCACCGAGCGTTTGGTGCGCGAGCGCATGACCATGTACGACCAGAGCGTCGATTCGATCACGCCCCAGAAGCTGATCAACCCGAAGGCGCTCACCACGGTGATCCGCGATTTCTTCGCCCGTTCGCAGCTGTCGCAGTTCATGGACCAGATCAACCCCCTCGCCGAGGTCACGCACAAGCGTCGTCTCTCCGCTCTCGGGCCGGGTGGTCTTAACCGTGAGCGTGCCGGCTTCGAAGTGCGTGACGTTCACCCGTCGCACTACGGCCGTATCTGCCCGATCGAGACGCCCGAAGGCCCGAACATCGGTCTGATCAACTCGCTCTCCACCTACGCTCGCGTCAACGAGTTTGGTTTCATCGAAACCCCGTACCGCATCGTTAAGGACGGCAAGGTTTCCGATAAGATCGACTACCTCACCGCCGACCAAGAAGAGGCCAAGGTCATCGCTCAGGCGAATTCCGAACTCGACGAGAAGAATCACTTCGTCGGCAAGGTCACCGTTCGTCAAGACGGCGAGTTCCTTGAAGTGCCCGCCTCCGAAGTCCACTACATGGACGTTTCGCCGAAGCAGGTCATCTCGATCGCCGCAGGTATGATTCCGTTCCTCGAGCACGACGACGCGAATCGCGCGCTGATGGGAGCGAACATGCAACGCCAGGGCGTACCGCTTCTGCAGGCCGAGTCGCCGTTCGTCGGCACCGGTATTGAAGAGCGCGTGGCCCGCGACTCCAAGATCGTCGTTGTGGCCGAAGAGGCCGGCATCGTCGCATTTGTGGACGCCAAGAGCATCGTCATCACCAAGGACGGCGAGCTGCCGCGCAACTTCGAGAAAAACCCCAAGAGCGATGCCAAGAACGGCGTGACCGTTTATGAGCTCCGCAAGTTCATGCGCTCCAATGCCAGCACCTGCTTCAATCAGAAGCCGGTCGTCGACAAGGGCCAGAAGGTTAAGGTCGGCGACATCATCGCTGACGGTCCTTCCACCGAAAAGGGTGAGATGGCCCTAGGCCGTAACATCCTCGTCGCGTTCATGCCTTGGAACGGCTACAACTTCGAAGACGCTATCCTCATCTCTGAAAAGGTGCTGAAGGAAGACATCTTCACCTCCATCCACATCCATGAGTTCGAGGTCGCCGCACGCGACACCAAGCTCGGGCCGGAGGAAATCACCCGCGATATCCCGAACGTTGGCGAAGAGGCCCTCAAGAACCTCGACCACAACGGCGTCATTCGCATCGGTGCAGAGGTCAAACCCGGCGACATCCTCGTCGGTAAGATTACGCCCAAGTCCGAAACTGAACTCGCTCCAGAGGAAAAACTCCTTCGCGCGATCTTCGGCGAGAAGGCCGCGGACGTTAAGGACACCTCGCTGGTCGTTCCGTCTGGCGAGTCCGGTATTGTCATGGACGTGAAGGTTTCCAGCCGCGTTGATTTCGAGAAGGAGAAGCTCTCCCCCTCTGATCGTCGCCGCCAGACCAAGCAGATCCAGGAAGACTACAAGACGCAGATGGATAAACTGCGCGAAGGTCTGACCGAGGCCCTGTCCAACATCCTCCTCGGCGAGAAGATCCCCCTCGATGTCATCAACGGTGACACCAACGAGATCATCATCCCGGCCAACCGTAAGATCACCAAGACGCTCCTTCGCAAGCTCGCCGCCGTCTCCAAGCACGTCGAGATCGATCCGTCCCCGGTTCGTATCAAGATCATGGAGATCATCGGCTCTTATCAGTCGAAGTTCGACGAGCTCGAGACCGACCGTGAGCGCAAGGTCAACAGCATCGAAGCCGGTGAAGACAACGGCAACGGTGCGATCAAGCAGGTCAAAGTCTACATCGCCACCAAGCAAAAGCTTGAGGTCGGTGACAAGATGGCCGGTCGTCACGGTAACAAGGGTGTGGTCGCCAAGATCGTTCCTCAAGAAGACATGCCTTTCCTCCCGGACGGCACGCCCATTGAGATCTGCTTGAATCCGCTCGGCGTTCCTTCGCGTATGAATATCGGGCAGGTGCTCGAGACGCATCTCGGCTGGGCTTGTAAAAAGCTCGGTATGAAGATCGCCACGCCTGTGTTCGACGGCATTCCGGAGAAGAAAATCCGCGAGTACCTCAAGGAGGCCAAGCTCCCCACCACCGGCAAGAGCGCTCTGTTCGACGGTCGTACCGGCGAGAAGATCGATCAAGAGGTCGTGGTCGGCTACATCTACATGATGAAGTTGAACCATCTTGTGTCCCACAAGATCCACGCTCGTGCGGTCGGTCCCTACTCCCTCGTCACGCAGCAGCCCTTGGGCGGTAAAGCCCAATACGGCGGCCAGCGCTTCGGCGAAATGGAGGTCTGGGCACTCGAGGCTTACGGCGCGGCGCACACCCTTCAGGAGTTGCTCACCGTCAAGTCCGACGACGTCCAGGGCCGTACCAAGATCTACGAGTCGCTCGTCAAGGGCGACAATACGTTGGTCGCGGGCACCCCCGAGTCCTTCAACGTGTTGATCAAGGAAATCCAGTCCCTCGGTCTGGATATCAAGCTCAACAAGCGCGACGCCTTCGGCGGTCTCACCGGCTAATCCGGCTCACGTCACCATTTAACGATTACATAGGGATATAACTCACAATGAGCATTCAACCCAACGAAGTTGCAGCCGGTGCCCGCGAAGAAACTCGCGATGTGCTCGGTCTGGAAGCCAGCCCGTTCGACTGCGTCTCCATCACCGTCTCCTCGCCGGAGACGATCCGCGCCTGGTCCAAGGGCGAGGTCAAGAACCCTGAGACGATCAATTACCGCACGTTCAAGCCCGAGCCGGGTGGTCTTTTCTGCCAAAAGATTTTCGGGCCGGTGCGCGATTACGAGTGCGCCTGCGGAAAGTACAAGCGCATCAAATACAAGGACGTGGTCTGCGACCGTTGCGGCGTCGAGGTAACCATCTCGCGCGTCCGTCGTCAGCGCATGGGCCACATCGAGTTGGCTGTTCCTGTCACCCACATCTGGTTCCTCAAGTCGATGCCCAGCCGTCTCGGCTTGCTGCTCGACATGACCGCTCGCTCGCTCGAGCGCGTCATCTACTATGAGAACTACATGGTGGTTGATGCCGGTAAAACACCGCTTGAACTCAAGCAGTTGCTCACCGACGTCGAGTACCGTCAGGCGCTCGAAGAGTATGGCGACGATTCCTTCGTCGCGAAGATGGGTGCTGAGGCTGTCCGTGACTGCCTCGTGAAGACCGACATGGAAGCGACCGTCGCCGAGCTCCAGGAGCAGATGCGCGCCACCAAGTCCAAGCAGATCAAAAAGAAGCTCTCGAAGCGTCTTAAGGTCATCCAAGGCTTCATTCAGTCCTCGTCCCGTCCTGAGTGGATGGTGCTGGAAGTGTTGCCCGTCATCCCGCCGGACTTGCGCCCGCTCGTTCCGCTCGAAGGCGGCCGCTTCGCCACCTCCGACCTCAACGATCTCTATCGCCGCGTCATCAACCGCAATAATCGTTTGCGCAACCTGATGCAGCTGAAGACGCCTGACGTTATCATCCATAACGAAAAGCGCATGCTGCAAGAGGCTGTTGACGCTCTCTTTGACAACGGTCGCCACGGCCGCCCAGTCACTGGCGCCGGCAACCGCCCCTTGAAGTCCCTCTCGGACATGCTCAAGGGCAAGCAGGGTCGCTTCCGTCAGAACTTGCTCGGTAAGCGCGTCGATTACTCCGGCCGTTCGGTCATCGTCATCGGCCCTGAGCTCAAGCTCAGCCAATGCGGTTTGCCCAAGAAGATGGCACTCGTCCTCTTCGAACCGTTCATCATCCGCCGTCTCAAGGAGCTCGGTTTCGTGCACACCGTCCGCGGTGCGCGCAAGATGATCGAGAAAAAGTCCCCCGAAGTTTGGGACATCCTTGAAGAGGTGACCAAGGGCCATCCGGTGCTGCTGAATCGTGCACCGACCCTTCACCGCCTCTCCATTCAGGCCTTCGAGCCCGTGCTCATTGAAGGCGACGCTATTCGTGTTCACCCCCTCGTCTGTACCGCTTACAACGCGGACTTCGACGGTGACCAAATGGCTGTACACGTGCCGCTCTCTCTCGAGGCGGTCATGGAGTGCAAATTGCTGATGATGGCGACGAACAACATCTTCTCGCCCTCCTCGGGTAAGCCGATCCTCACGCCTTCACAGGACATCGTTCTTGGTGCCTACTATCTGACCATCGAGCCCCGCAAGAAGCCCGAAAAGGGCGTCCGCGTGCCGCTGCTCTCCGGCCTCCAGGAAGTGCTGTTTGCCAAGGCAGACGGCGCTATCAAAGTCCACGACTGGGTCGAGGTCCCCAATCCTGACCACGGTCGCGAAACCGTTTTCGGTAACTCTGAAAAACGTACCCTCCGCACCACGGTCGGTCGCGTGATCTTTAATCAGATCTGGCCTGCCGATCTCGGCTTCGTTAACTTCCCTGTCCCTAAGGGCAAGCTGGGCGACCTGATTCTCAATACCTACAAGGTTGCCGATGGCGCGATCACCGTTGAGACCCTTGATAAACTCAAGGAGCTTGGCTTCCACGCCGCTATGCACGCCGGTATCTCCATCGGTATCGATGACATGATCATCCCCGAGGATAAGAAGGACATCGTCATCGATTCCCGTAAGAAGATCACCGAGGTCGAAGCCCAATTTAACAAGGGCATCATCACCGACGGCGAGCGCTACAATAAGGTCGTCGATATCTGGACGGGTGCCACCGACAAGATCGCCAAGGCGGTGTTCTCCAAGTTGGAAAACAACGACGGGCGTCCCGAGGTGAATCCGGTTTACATCATGATGGATTCCGGTGCCCGCGGTAACAAACAGCAGGTTCGTCAGCTGTGCGGTACCCGCGGTTTGATGGCCAAGCCCTCCGGCGAAATCATCGAGCGCCCGATTCTGTCTTCGTTCCGCGAAGGCCTCACGGTTCTTGAATACTTCATCTCGACGCACGGCGCCCGTAAGGGTCTCGCCGACACCGCGCTGAAGACCGCCGACGCCGGTTACCTCACCCGTAAATTGTGCGACGTCGCCATGGACGTGATCATCTCCGAAGGTGACACCGGCAGCCGCGACGGCATCTGGAAGAAGTCGATCTTCGAAGGTGACGACGAAATCGTTAACCTTCGTGAGCGTATCGGTGGCCGTTGTGCTTCCGATGATATCTTCAATCCGCTGAACCCCTCCGAACTGCTCGTCGCTTCCGGCGACCTGATCAGCGAAGAAATGGCGATTAAGATCGTCGAGTGTGGTATCGAGCGCGTGAAGATCATGTCGCCCCTCACCTCGATCAGCCCGAACGGCATCGATGCGAAGAGCTACGGTATCCATCCTGCCACCAACCTGCTGGCCAAGCAGGGTGACTCGGTCGGCATCATTGCCGCCCAGTCGATCGGCGAACCCGGCACGCAGCTCACCATGCGTACGTTCCACATCGGTGGCGTCGCTTCCGGCGGATTTAAAACCCCCGAGGTCCGCGTGCGCAGCAACGGTAAGGTTCGTTACAAGGGGCTTCGCCTCGTGGAAACGGCTGACGGCGCCGCCATTGTGCTCAATAAAACCGGCACGATCCAGATTCTGGACACCGACGATCGCGAGTTGGAAAACTACAACATTGTCGTCGGTTCGTTCCTTCACGTCGGCGACGGCGAGATGATCGAAAAGGGTGCAGTGCTTGCCCAATGGGATCCGTACAACATCCCCGTGCTCTCTGAAAAGGGCGGTACGCTCGGCTTCAAGGACATGATCCCCGGCGTCACCGTGAAGCGCGAACTCGACGAAGCGTCGGGCCGCATCGCCACGGTCGTTATCGAGCACAAGGAAGACCTCAATCCGCAGATCGAGGTGCGTGATGATGCCGGCAAGCCGATTGCCGCTTACTCCATCCCGGTTGGTGCGCAGATCGCGGTGCAAGAGGGCGACATCATCGCTCCCGGCTCGCTGCTCGCCAAGACCCCCCGTCAGGCCTCCAAGACCAAGGACATCACCGGCGGTCTCCCTCGCGTGGCCGAGCTGTTCGAAGCTCGCCGTCCGAAGGATGCAGCCGAAATGGCCCGCATCGACGGCGTCGTTTCGTTCGAGGGCACCCTGCGCGGCAAGCGCAAGTTGGTCGTTCGCAACGAAGAGACCGCGCAGGAAGAGGAGCATCTGATCCCGACCGGTAAGCACATCATCGTGCAACCCGGCGACGTGGTCCACAAGGGCCAGCACATCACCGAAGGCTCCGCCGACCCGCACGAGATCTTGGAGATCCTCGGACCGTCCGCGCTGTATGACTTCCTCATCAGCCAGGTGCAGGAGGTTTACCGTCTGCAAGGCGTGACGATCAACGACAAGCACATCGAGATCATCATCCGCCAGATGCTCCGCAAGGTCCGCATCACCGATCCAGGTGACAGCGAATACTTCTGGGGTGAGCAGGTCGACCGCGCCGCGTTCCTTCTGGGCAACAAGCGCCTCGACGAAGCCGGTGGTAAGCCTGCCGAGGCTGAGCCGATCTTGCTCGGTATCACCAAGGCATCGCTCGAGACCGAATCGTTCATCTCCGCGGCGTCCTTCCAAGAGACCACCCGCGTGCTCACCGACGCCTCGACCCTCGGTAAGATCGACACGCTGAAGGGCTTCAAGGAAAACGTGATAATGGGTCACCTGATCCCTGCCGGCACCGGTCTGCCTGCCTACAAGAACCTCCGCATCGTGCTGCCGTTCGGCGAGGAACTCCCCGCTGAGGAAGCTCTGGCTGCCGAGGCTCAGTAAGCCGGTTAGCCAAATCGGCCGACTGAAAAATCAAAGCCGCGAGTTCATCACTCGCGGCTTTTTTGCGCCCGCGTGCAGACGCACACTAGCGCAGACACAGGCTCGCAAAACACCGCGCACCCCTTTTCGTTTTGCCATGCGCCGCCTCGACCAACTCCTCGCCAATCTCGGTTACTGCTCGCGAAGTGAGGCACGTGATTTTTTGAAAAAGCACGTCGTTACCGTTCGTGGTGCCGCGGTGCGCGATCCCTCGGGCAAGGTCTTAGCCGCTGACGTCCGCATCGACGGCGAACCTCTCGATCACCCCGACGGGCTGCTGTTGGTTTTAAACAAGCCCCTCGGCCTGGTCTGCTCCCACGACGAGCGCGAAGGGCCACGGGTTTACGATCTGCTCCCTGAGCGTTGGCGCGCCCGTAATCCCCAAGTCACCAGTATTGGCCGTCTGGATAAGGATACCAGCGGGTTGATCCTGCTCACCGACCGCACCGAGTTGGTGCACCAGTACACTTCGCCCAAACACAAAGTCCCCAAGCTCTACCGCGCCACGGTGGACGCTGATCTCAAACCTGAGCTGATCCCGCTTTTTGCCGCCGGCACGCTCATGATGGACGGGGAAACTTCGCCCTGCGCACCGGCCGAATTACGTCTCATTGCCACCCAGCCCCGCACTGCCGATTTGGTGCTGACCGAGGGCAAGTATCATCAAGTGCGACGTATGTTTGCCGCGGTGGGCGTGACCGTATTGACGTTGCACCGGGTTCAGTTCGGCCGGCTCACGCTCGGTGACCTCGCCGTAGGCGCGTTTCGCGAGGTGGAAACGGTCGAAATCTAGATCGTTAAAACACGTTTTTTTGGCCCGTAAAAAGTAGCGCAGACTTACAGTCTGCTCCGTGCGATAAATGCAGGCTGGAAGCCTGCGCTACTTTTACGGCGCGCCGAGTAGGAAATAACTCGTGACGCCGGCGACGTACGCGGCCAAACCGGCCCCGAGCAGGCCAATTTGCCAGCCGAAACTGCGCGTCTTGGTGTCCCGGTAGTCGATGATGGTGACCAGCAGTTCCTCGTCCGTTTGACCGCGGAATTGCGTTACCCAGCGCACCCGTAAACCGAGCCACAGAATCAGCAGAACACTTACGAGCACCAAGATGAGGCCAACAATGAGGGCGTAGCGACTAAAGGGGCCGGCGGCGGCGATGCGCGGGCCTGAGAACCCAGTGATGGTGAGCGTCAAGGTGGCCAGAGAAAGCAGGAGCTGGGCGCGCGTTTGCAGAACGTTGAACTGGGCCATGAGCACATCGATCGCCGGCTTGAGGCTGCCGGTGATGCGCAGCAGATGGCGGGCTTCGTTGAGCGGAGCGGTTTCGGTGGTAGTCGTCATTTGGCGGGCGTTGCTGCGGGTTGGGGCGGGGTAGCTTTATCGGATGCGGCTGCGGAAGTCAGCTTGGCTTCGGCGGCTTTTTTAGCCTGCTCGGCCTGAGCATTTTCACTGGCGAGGGCGGCGTCTTTTTCGGAAATAACGCTTTGGCGAGTCGTGGCGTCAGCCCACAGCCAGTAGCCTTTTTCGTAGCGGTGCCAAAACAGACCTGCTGCGAGAGCGAGGACCACCACCAAGGCGGTGACGGCCTTGCGGCGACGCGCGGCGCCGCGGTCCTCGTAGGGGTCTGTGAGGTCGCGTTTGGCACCAGCAGGCAACTCGGCCCGCTCGGTCAACTTGGTTCCGAATGGGATGTTGATCTTCACGCGGCCGTTAATCGCCCACCCATTTGCCTCAAGGATCGGGCCGATGTTGCGTTGGCGCAGCTTGAGCCAGGCGATGAGCATCGACGGGCCGGAGATCGCCAAAATGATTCCGAGCACGCCCAGGGGCATCCACAGTCCGAGGCCGAGAAAGCCCGAGATGAAGCCGCCGAATAACGTGCCGAGTGCGCCGAGCGCTACGCCCAAAGCGGCCACCACCCCGACGTCGATTTTTTTGGGCTCCGCAGCCGGTTTCTTGATCTTGTCGGCATGGGCGGTGGTGGCGGCGGCATCGGCGAGCTGGGTGTTGGCTTCGGCATCGGCTGCGGCGGCGCGTTTGGCGACCTGTTCCTCGATGAAGCGCAGGAACTTTTTGTAGGGCGACAGGAAGGCCTGGCGGATGCTGATGGGGTTGTCGGCAATGCTGAAAATCGTCGCGTCCCAGTCGCGCCCCTTGCGGTCGTAAAAGATGCCGTTGCGGCCAACGAACAGGTAGTCGCTGTCGCCTTGGGTGAAGCACGCGGCGACTTTAATGGGCGCTTCACCGGCGCGTTTGCAGTCCACGTAGGCGATGTAGGCTTTGCTCATCGCCGCAAGCGGTGTGGCACCCGCGACCTGCACGCAGAACTCGGTGCTGCGGCTGTCGAGGTAGAGCGTGCCGGCTTGGAAAATCGCCGGCGTTTCGGGCGAGTAAAAATCGAAGAAGTTAACGAAGTTGTTGAGCAGTGTGCGGAAATCGCGGGTGTAGCGCAGCAGGGTTTCCACCGTGGTGACGGCGGTGAACTCGGGGGCGAGGGCCTTGTCCTGCGCGATGAGATCGAGCAGGGCGGCCTTCTGGTTGGCGGCGAGGAGGGCGTGGATACGCGGTAGGCCGAGTTTTTCTACCGCAGCGCCGACCTTGGAGGCGGCCCAGGCTTCGTAGGTGGCGACTTGGGCTTTGAGTTTAACCCATTCGGCTTCGCTTAACGTGCTTTGGCCTGGGCCGAACAGGGGCGTGACGGCGGCGGTGTGCAACGTGGCGAGGGCTGCAGCCCAGGCTGGGTTAACGGCGTCGAGAAGCGGGAGCGGACGATGGGCATCGATGCGCGCGAGCGGGAAGCCGGCGATTTCCTGTGCGGTGGCGGAGAGGTCGCGGGCGGCGAGGGTGAGGTAGTCGGCTTCGGCACGGTTGAGTGCGGCGAGCGAACGGGCGTCGTAGGCGGCGAGGCGGGTGCGGGCGAAATAGTCGTCCACCTTGGCGCGCACCGCCTGCACGGCGACGAGGGCGGCGGCGGTTTGGGCACCGAGGGGGAGCAAGTCGGCGGCGGCGCCCTTTGCGCTCCAAGCGGCGAAGGCGGTGAGGTCGGCGTAGAAGGATTCGACTCGGGCTTGGTCGATGCCGGCGGCGCCACTGCGGTCGACGGTGCCGCCGTGGGTGGCGAGGATGTCGGCGATGAGCAGTTGGAGGGCCGGCTCGGTCGCGGAATCGGGGGTGATGATGCCGTCGCCATTGAGGCGGGTGGCGGCGAACAGTCGCGCGGTGTCGGAAGCGTCGGCCAGCGTGATGGTGGTGGCATCGGCTTTACCATGGCTGCCGAGGATGCGCTGGGCGGAGGCGAGCGCGGCCCGGCCTTCGGGGGTGGCGGTCTTAAACGCAGAGAGCGGGATAGCTGCGCTGGTTTGGAGCAGGACTCCGAGGTCGTTGAGATGGCGGTCGGCCCAGTCGATGGCTGCGAGTAGTTCGGAGACGCGGATGCGGCCGTCATTGTCGGTGTCGAGCAGGGCGAGGGTTTTCTCGTCGAGTTCGAGGCCTTTGACGGGACAGCTCAGGGCGACCCATAGTTTTTGGTCGAGGTCTTTGAGGGCGAGCAGGTCGGCGCCGGTGTCGATGGCAGCCTGATCGAGACCGCCGATGCGGAAGAATTTCCAGATGTGTGAGGAGGCCATGGTAGAGCGCTTGAGGTGCAGCATTGCGTTTCAAGAAGTGAGGCAACGGATACGACCGGAGCGCAAGACTAGTAGGTAGTAACATTTAAAGTGACTGATCGAAAGTAGTGCGGTGCTTCAGCCCGCATCGGCGATTGAGCGAGAAATACCCGTGACCCTGCGGGCTAAAGCACCGCACTCCCTCGGATTTCAATCAGGCAACTTCTATCGAAGGTTACCATCCCCCCAAGACCGATTGAATGTCGGCTAAATCACCCGCATCTGCGCGAATGTCCATCGGCGTGGCGGCGCGTTGGTGGCCGAAAACTAAGCGGCAAACCTTTGGCTCTGGCGAAGCGCCTCGCGGCTGATTTCGATGAGTTTTACGGGCTTAATACCGAGGGCATCCAGACTATCCTTGTTGAGCGATGCGGCGTTGGGGTGGTCTTGAAACGTGGAGCGGTTAATTTCGGCCAAGGTTTCCGCAGTTTGTAAAACGAGCGCCAGGGGGTAGTCCTTCATGGCGGCGAACGGGGCGGAGGCTTTTTCCAGGCTGTCGCTGACCGAAGCCGGAAGGCCCCATTCGCGTGTGATGAAACCGGAGACCTCGAGGTGGTTGAGCCCAAAGGTCGCCTCTTCCCACTTGAGCAGGGTGCCAACGTTACGCCACGCGAGTTTATCGACGTCGGTGTAATGCTGCGCCGACCACTGATTGAGGATCAGGATGCCCAGCGGGCGCATGAGTCCCGAGAGGTAGGCGAGATTGGCGTCCAGCTTGGCTTCGGTGGCGATGAGCTGGCAGGCGAAGGCGTTGAAGCGGACGCTTTTATTGAACTGCTCGCCGGTAATCCCGTAGGCGCGCAGGTGGACCGGGGAACGGCCCTGCATGGTCGCGGTCGCGATGAGGCGCGCGATCTCGCGCAGCCCCACGCGCTGGAGTGCCTCCTCAATGGTGTTACAGCTGCGCGTGGTTTTGAAATAGAAGGCGGTGTTGGCGATACGAATGATCCGGGCTGATAGCACCACGTCGAGTCGGAGAATCTGACCCACCTCCGGGATGGTGATTTGCGGGTTTCGCATAGCGATATTGAGCAAACCAAGTATTTGGCCGGAAGCGTTGAGCGAATCAGTCAGGCTCAACAAGCCCTCATACGTGGTCGTCAACAGTGGGACGTCGCCAATATGCAGGGAGTTGGAGTATATAGGCATAGTTTGAAGTGTCTGCTAGGACTGATCGGCCTATTTCGAGAAAACTTAAGCAGTATTTCGGTTTTTTTGTTACGTTTTCGTGCCGTAATAAATTGCCTTTAAAGGACTAACGATGGATTCGGTTCTACACTACACGGAGTTCTCGTCTTGGTTGAAGGGGTGATTTGCAGTCACCTGGGAGCTTTAAAAGCTCACTCGCTCGCCTTAAAATGTAGTCGTGCCACAATCGGTGTGGCCTCGGTATCAGCAGAATTTGAGCCACTTAGCTAAACTTGTTAAAATTGTGCTAAAATTGAGGGGTTCTGCGCATTTTTGCTATCGCCGTTATTACTCTACGCTAACGAAAAAGCGGTTGGTTTTACCGCGCCGTACTTGATCATTGAGATGATCGTGAGGGCGACGAGCGCGACTATATTAACCCGGTGGAGCTACTGTCACCTTTAGGCGGGTTGGGTTGAATCGACTGGGTGCGGTTTACGCGGTGCAGCTGCCAGGAGTTCCAAAGGTTATGCCAAAGGATGTAGCAGGTGGGGCCAAGCGCCACGAGTGGGCTCGCGTAGGTGAGCGCCAGATAGAGGGTGAAGCTCGTGTTCTTCTGGCCGAGCGATTGGCTGGCTTCGGGGCCGTAGCTGCGCCCGCCGACCCAACGGCCGAGCACGAAGTTGGTAGCGCACACGATGAGGGAAACGGCGGCGATTTCCGCCAGCACGAGGTGCGGGGTATCCACTTGCGAGCGCAGAAAATGCGATGCGTTCGCGGTGACCAAGAACAGAACCACGATCCACGCTCCGTAGGAGACATCACGCAATCGGGCCGGCCAAGCAGCCGCTGGTGGGTGCAGGCGACGCAGAATCAGCGCCATCATGAGTGGAGCAAAAATGAGTAGGCCCACGCTGCCGGCGACTCTGCCGTAGAGCGTGGTGTCGCCGGCGCCGAGTACCGCGGGTAGGAGCAGAGGTAGGGCTAGGGCGATGCCAAGATTGGAAACCAGGAACGCCGCCGTGACATAGGTGACGTCACGGCGCATAAAGCTAATAATCACCGGAGCGGCAGCAGCAGTAGGAGCGATACCGGCGAAAAAACCCGCCAGCGCCACGTCGCGTCCGCCTAGAATCCACCCGAGGCCGAGGCCGACGAAGGCCATGAGGAAGTTAATCGCCAAAAGGTAAACGTGGCTGCGGTGCAGGCTCAGGTGCGTCCAGGTGGTGCCCAGAAAAACCAGAAACAGCATGCCCATGATGAGCCAGCGGATCGCGTCAGCGGCGGCGTGGGCCTGGGGAATGAGCGCGCCAAGAAGGAAGGCGACGAGAATGGCGGCGGTGCGGGCGAAGCCGGTGGACATGATGGGCAATCAAGCAACCGGAGCCCCGCGCCGGTTGCAAGGGAGGCGTGTTTGCTCCTTGGGCGCTATACGCCAATTCGGGATCAAGATGGGCTTAATCAATCGGGTTCGTGGGGAACGGATAGCCGTGGGCAAACACCTTGAGCTCACGCTCAAGGCCACGAGAAGTGTGTTCGCGAAGCGTGTGGCCTTGAGCGTGAGCTCAGGGATGCCTTAAACCGCCAATTGAAAGCTGATTGCGCCAATTCGGGATCAAGATGGGCTTAATCAATCGGGTTCGTGGGGAACGGATAGCCGTGGGCAAACACCTTGAGCTCACGCTCAAGGCCACGAGAAGTGTGTTCGCGAAGCGTGTGGCCTTGAGCGTGAGCTCAGGGATGCCTTAAACCGCCAATTGAACGCTGATTGCGCCAATTCGGGATCAAGATGGGCTTAATCAATCGGGTTCGTGGGGAACGGATAGCCGTGGGCAAACACCTTGAGCTCACGCTCAAGGCCACGAGAAGTGTGTTCGCGAAGCGTGTGGCCTTGAGCGTGAGCTCAGGGATGCCTTAAACCGCGAATTGAAAGCTGATTGCGCTAATTCGGGATCAAGGTGGGCTTAATCAATCGGGTTCGTGGGGAACGGATAGCCGTGGGCAAACACCTTGAGCTCACGCTCAAGGCCACGAGAAGTGTGTTCGCGAAGCGTGTGGCCTTGAGCGTGAGCTCAGGGATGCCTTAAACCGCCAATTGAACGCTGATTGCGCCAATTCGGGATCAAGATGGGCTTAATCAATCGGGTTCGTGGGGAACGGATAGCCGTGGGCAAACACCTTGAGCTCACGCTCAAGGCCACGAGAAGTGTGTTCGCGAAGCGTGTGGCCTTGAGCGTGAGCTCAAGGATGCCTTAAACCGCCAATTGAAAGCTGATTAGTGTTATCTCCGCAGGTCGAACAGGCTGGCGTGGGTGTTGTTGGCCGGAACCGCATCGATGACTCCCTCCGTCTGTTCCAGTTGGGTTCGCAGCTCGATGGGCGCAGCGGCCGTACTCGCATCGACGGGCAAAACCACCGCAGTGCTGAGGCCTGGGGCGATTGCCGGTATCGCATAAGTGGCGACGCGACCATTGAGGTTAACCGTCAGCACCTGTGCAGCCGAGGCGCGGGCGCTGCGGTTTTGCACGATCACTTCAAGCGCGCCGGTTTCGGGGTTGTAGTGGTGGCTGCTGATCGCGGTGTCGGTGCGCGTGCGGTCGTCGCGAGCCAATGCCCAGCCTAGGTTGAGCGTGCCGTGGCCGTAGTTGGGGTCGTCGCCAGCCGCGCCGCCGTCGTTGGCGTGGGTTTGCAGGATCTCAACGGCTTGGGGGGCGGTGAGACCTGGGGTTTGCGAAAGGATCACGGCGATCGCTCCGGCGATGACCGGAGCGCTGGCCGAGGTGCCGCTAAAAAGCGTGCGCTGCGGGTTGAGGCCGCCTGTCAGGATGCCGACGCCGGGGGCCGTGAGGTGCAGTTGCGGGCCGGAGTTGGAAAACGCAGCCTGCCGGCCGGTGGCGTCGGTCGCACCGACCGAGACAACGCGCGGATCTGCGGCGGGCCAGGCCAGGCGGTTGATGCCGTCGTTGCCGGCCGCCGCCACGATCACGACTCCGTGGGTGGTGGCGTAGGTGATGGCACGGTTAATGAGCTCCGTGGTGACCCGGCCGCCAAGGCTGAGGTTGACCAGTTGCGCGCCTGCATCGACGGCGGCGACGATGCCCTGACTCACGGTGAACACGTCGCTTTTATCCTCGGTATCGATCACGCGAATGCTGAGCACGCTGGCGGCCGGGGCGACTCCGGGGCGATCGGGGGCGGAACCGGCGGCGAGGGCGGCTACGGCGGTGCCGTGCTGGCCGGCCTCGCCGGTGCCCGCGTAGCCCAGGCCGATGTCGAGATAGCGCAGGCGGGCACCGAGGGTCGGATCGGGGGCGGCGCCGCCGTCGAGTACGGCGATGGTCACACCCCGGCCCCACGTGCGGGTGTCGGTGCCGGCGGCTACGCCGAGGGTGGAGAGCAGTTGGTCGCCGACGGCGACGGGGCGGCTGGCGGTGCGCTCGGCGGAGGGCGGCGTCGGGGGGATCTCGATGAAAGGGTTGGCGCTGACTCCGCCGAAGTCGGCGGCGCGGGCAACCAGCTCGGCGGCGAAGGTATCGTAGGCGCGGATGCGCACGCGAAGGGCGCGGAGCGGATCAATGCGTCCGGTGATGATGACGCCGGCCGACGCTGCGCGGGTGAGGAAACGGTGGAAGCCGTCGGGGTCTTTAAAGAGAAGGAGCGCCTCGTGGGCACGCACGCCGGGGCGGGTGAGCAGGGCGGTGAGTTTACCGGAAAGGGCGGCGGTGCTGGTGGTAGAAACCAGATCGTCCTCGGCTGGAAGCAGCGGAGTGGTCGCGGTGCTCGGCGGGGTGGGCGGGTCCGGTGTCGAATTGTTCGTGGCGGCAGGTGGGTCGGGTGCGGTGGGCGGTCGGTGGGTGAGCAGGAAGAGGCCGGCGAGCAGCAGGAGCCCTCCGACGATGGCGCTGCGGGTGTAGCTGCGGGAGCGACTCACAGGGTCCAGTCCACCGGTGGGCGGCCGTGGGCGACGAGCAGGCGGTTGGCCTCGGCGAAGTGGTCGTTGGCGGCGAATTTATCGGCAGGCGGCAGGCGGTTTTGCGCCAAGGGCGAGGGGTGCTGGTCGGCTAAAATCATGTGGCGCGACGTGTCGATGTGGGGGCGGGCGGCGGCTTCGGCTTTGCCGCCCCAAAGCATAAAGACGACGAATGGTGACTCGGCTTGCACCAGGCGCAGGACCGCCTGGGTGAAGGCCTGCCAGCCGAGTTTGGCGTGGCTCATAGGTTCGCCTGAACGCACCGAGAGGATGAGGTTGAGCAACAGCACGCCTTGGTGCGCCCACGGTTCGAGGTGGCCGGAGGCGGGCGCGGTCCAGCCGGGGAAACTGCGCGCGAGGGACTGGTAGATGGCTTTGAGCGAGGCGGGCGTACGCACCGTGGGTGGCACGGAAAAGGACAGCCCGTGGGCGTTGCCGGGCGTGGGGTAGGGGTCCTGGCCGAGGATAACAATTTTGACGTCGGCGGGTCGCACCAGTTCGAGGGCGCGAAAGAGGTTTTCGCGGGCGGGGAAAACTTCGCCCTGGGCGTAGGCCGCATCGACGGCGGCGGTGAGTTCGGCGAATTGCTCGCGAGTGTAGCCGTGGTGGAAAATATTGTCCCAAGCGGGCGGAATCGTGAGGGTTGTGGCGGACATGTTCGGTGAGAATGGGACGTTAACGAATGGAAGGTAACTGCGATTATATCGGATCAAACCAAGGCCGTTTGGCCGCAAAAGAACGCAAGGAGCGCAAAGACCAAGACCTGTTTTTCTATGCGATCTCTGCGTTCTTTCGCGGCTAAACGGTTCGAGGGTATGGTTGATGGGGAGAGGGGCTTCGACCGCGCGAGGGCACTGTTACTACGGCACCACGGTCACTGGCAGGCCGACCCAGGCGAGATTGAGCAGGCAGCGCGCATCCCAGTTGGCTAAACGGAAACAGCCGTGCGACTCGGTGCGGCCGACTTGCTCCGGCGTGGGCGTGCCGTGCAGGCCATAGCCGCTGCGGTCCAGCCCGATCCAGGCCACGCCGACCGGGTTATTGGGGCCGGGCGGGAGCACCAGTTTGCGGCCCAGTTCCTGCGCTTCGGCCGATTCGGGAAAGGTCGCTGGGTTAAACGTGTAATCGGGGGCGGCAATCACGATGGTAACGTGCAGTTCGCCGACCGGGCGTTTTTCCACATCGCGGGCAATGCTCACCGGGAAGTGGGCGAGCAGTTTTCCCGAGGCATCCCGGGCCTGCAATACGCGTTCGGCCAGCCGGATTTCGAGCCGCGCGGCTTGGGTTAAAATCGGGTCGCGCGTCACGTCCGGCACGGTCAGGGGCGTGGCGGCGGTGAGCGTGGCCCAGTCCACGGCGGGGTTCAGTGTTTGGATAAAACGCGGGCTGGCGTGGGTGCGTTCGGCCAAAAGTTCGAGCGCGGTTTCGTGGGCGAGGGCCGATTGTTGGGATTTGCCCAGCCAAGTTTTCGCGAGGGGCTGGAGGCTGGCGAGGTCGCTCTCGGCAAGTGCGAGCTGGGTGAGCGGCGGACGATCCAGTTGAAGCGCGGCGCGGGATTCGTCGTTGAGTTGACCGGTCTCGGCGAGGCCAACGGATTGCTGGAACGCACGCAGGGCGCTGGCGGATTGATCGCCAGGGACGCCGTCGATGGAGCCACTGGAAAAGCCCAAGCGGGCCAGGGCGATTTGGGCTTCGAGCCAGGTATCGATCGGGCGCGGGTAGGTGCGCGCGGGCGGAGGCGTGAACTCGACGAGCGGGCGGTCGGCCGTGGTGGGTGCGAGCTCGCTGGAGAGAAAGGGAGTGTCGAGGAAGGGCGAGTTCTCCGTGCTCGTTTCAGGGCGCTGCGGCGAGGGTGCGGCCTGTGTGGCGTGGCCGGGCAGGGTTGCGGCGAGGACAAAGAGGCCGACGGCGAAGAGGCTAACGTGGCGGCTGAGGGTCGCGAGTGGTTGCACGGTGGGGAGTGCGGGGAGTTTTCCGCGCAGCCGCGCCGGCGTCGAGGCGGTTTGTGGACGCGTTGCGCGGT
Organism: Opitutus sp.; assembly: GCA_024998815.1. NCBI lineage: Bacteria > Pseudomonadati > Verrucomicrobiota > Opitutia > Opitutales > Opitutaceae > Opitutus > Opitutus sp. The sequence continues at coordinate 1,745,153 of JACEUQ010000001.1, read as the reverse complement.
ACGGATTCGTTTTCGATCTCCGACGTAGCGTGGTGCTTCAGCCCGCTTTGGGAAATTATGGGGCACGCCACCCCGACAAACCAGCGGGCTGAAGCACCGCTCTACCGGACGGCCAGTTCAGGCACCGACCGGCGCGCATGGTAATGCCCATGGATCGGCCGCACCCGGTTCGGGTCGGCCAGCGCCGCCTCGATATCGGCGCGTTCTTCAAGCACGGCCCAGAGCGGTTGCGCCACCGTCGGAATCAGGGAAAAAGCGTCGCGGGCGCGGCCGTAACGGCGGCCCGTACCAAAACCTGATTTTACGCGTGTACGAACGGCCACTGTTGCGCTCGTTTTCCAGACTGCGGGGTTCAGGGCGCCGAGCGGTGCCGGGGTTAATCACGGAAGCGCGGATTTTTCAGGCGGTGAGGAGGCAAGGGGAAATGCCCGGTGGTCATAGTTCGAGGCGCTCGCGGAACTCCTGGGCCTGCCGACGGGAAAACTCCACTTCGACGCCGTTGCGCAACGTGGCTTTGAGGCCGCCGCTAAACCAGGGCTCCACTTTTTCGATACACGTGCGGTTGATCAGCTGGCCGCGATTGGCCCGGACAAACAAGGAGGCGGGCAACCTCGTTTCCATCAAGGCCAAGGACCGGCGCAGCAGCGGACGTTCGCCTCGCAGATGAACCCGCGTGTGGTTGCCCTCCGCCTCGAGCAAAGTGATTTCCCTCACGGGCACGAACCAGCAGCGGTCGCCTTCGCGGACGAACACCCGGTCGTCCTCTTTAAAAGGCGTCTCGGGGTCGTGGGTGGGCGTTTTTTCGGAGGAGGGTTCGTCGCCGGCTCGTTCGTGGTTTCGCTCGACGCGGGCCAGTGCCTCGGCGAGGCGTTCGGGCTCAACCGGCTTGAGCAAGTAGTCGAGGGCGTTGACCTGAAACGCGCGCACCGCGAAGGCATCGTAAGCGGTCACAAAAATGACCTGCGGGTGCGGTGCGGGGAGCGCGGCGAGCAGGTCGAAGCCGTTGCGGACGGGCATCTCGATGTCGAGGAATATTAGGTCAGGCCGGAGCGCGGGCAGCAGGTGCAACGCCTCGGTGACGTTGGCCGCTTCGCCCACGATCTCGATCTCGGGGTGAACCTTCAGGAGGTGTTTGAGTTCCTTGCGGGCCAGATGTTCATCGTCGATCAACACGGTTTTCATGGGGAAGAGAGCGGTGCGGCCAGTAAAGGTGCCAAGGGCAGCGGCAGGCGAACCCGGGCCTGCACCCGGCCGGGCGAGGGGGCGAGCAACTCCAGCGAGGCGGTCGGGCCGAACAGCAGGAGCAGGCGGGCGCGGGCGTTGGCCAGACCCACTCCGGACGCAGTCGGCGCGGCTTCGAGAGAGCCCGGATTGGTCACGTCGAGATGCAGTCGCCCTTCGGAGACTTGGGCGGAGATTTCGATCTCACCGCCGACCTCGATTCGGTTGATGCCATGCTTGATCGCGTTTTCCACCAGACTTTGGAGCGCAAACGGCGGCACCGGCCACTCGCGGGCGGAGGCGGAGGCGTCGATCTTCCAGCGCAGGCGCTCCTCGTGACGCAGCTTCTCGATCTCGAGATAGCCCTCGACCATGCTGAGCTCACGTGACAACGGCACCAGCGGTTCCTGATCCGTGGCGAGCGAGGCGCGCAGCAAGTTGGCTAGCCGGCTGACGGTGGCGCGTGCACGCTCGTCCTCGGGCGGCATGAGGGCGCGCAGGGAGTTGAGACTGTTGAAGAGAAAGTGCGGGTTGATCTGGGCCTTGAGTGCGCGAAGTTGGGCCTCTCGCGCCTGGACCTCGCTGCGGACCCGGTCGAGCTTGTCCTGCTGTTGCTGGCGGTAAGTGCGCACTAGAAAGTAACTGCTGCACCACAGCAGGAGCAAAACGAAGACCCTGAGCAGGCTATCCAAATAGCTTTCAACGTCCCAAATGACCGAGTCTGGCGGGATACTGGCATCGGTCGCGGCCAGCATCTGGCCAACCGTCATTACATCGAAGGTTAACGACGCCGCGATCCCGAGCACCCAGGGAAAAACAGCCAGCGCAAGCCCCGGGACTGGGCGCGGTCGTTGCAACAGATATAAAAGCACCACCCGCAACAGGTGCGAGCCGACCGCGCACAGCGCAAAAAAAGCCAGATTAAACGCCAGGGCCTGCGGGGAGAGTTTCTCGGAGGAAAGCGTATAAGGCGCTATGGCCAGCGGGAAAATCCCGCCCCAGCCCAAGGTCTGAAACAGCCAGTAGTTGCGCGTCCCGAGCCAGCGCCTGTACACGCTATGCGTGACGGGGGATGACGGTAAATGAATCATTACGGGCATTAGAGAATGGCAGATAAGTTAAAATAACCGACGTGGCGCGCGAGTCTGATGTTTTGGACGACGCAACCCACCCCTGCGAAGAGAGGGTTGCGGCCGGTCGAGGGGCAATTGGGCGGAGATGAGCGACGGCGAACGTTTAAGCTCAGAGATGAACGTGCTTGGCGCGGAGTGCAGGTAATTCATCCACGACGTCTATTTCCATTCCTACGACGCCAGACCGAAAAACCGGCCATTGCCCAAGCGACCATCATGGCTGAGGTCGCAGGTTCAGGAATCGCAGTCAAGTTTGTATAGCCTAAATCTTTAAGCATGGCCATTTCTAATATACTATAATCCTGCGGCTGTGAAAATCCTGAACCTGCATTCATCAAACTACCGCCTATAAATGTATAATCATCCAAATGCGCCAAGCTACTTCCATCCTCGAAAGGATTTGGCGAATAAATCGGGACTAACCCACCGTAAACTGCGACCGCGTTAGCTCCCGAGAAAAACGTACCGTTTGTCCCTGCTACGAAGTTAAAATTCTCGTCGAAGGAGTTTCCACCAATGACAACCGCATTTCGATCATCTTCATTAAGTTCAATTAACGGAACACCCTCTTTATTGGTCAGAAAAGCAATCCATCGACTATAGTTGCCTGATGTCAGACTGTAGCCGGCTCCGAAACCCAAGGTGTGTGTAAGCTCGTGCATCGCTAAGGATACAAAATCATAATCCGCTGCTCCTACGGTGTTGCCGAGACTCCCTGGGCTAGCAAAGTTCCAGTAAATATGGCCATCCGCCGCGGCACCATTAGCATCGATACCACCCAGTATCTTCTGTTGCACGACTGTATTATAAAATCCAGGAGAGGCTGAAACCAAAGCACTGTATGCAGATGCCAAAGTACCAGGCTCGTTTTCTTCACCAATATCAAAAGTCAGGTTGGCCGTATAACCCGAAAAATACGAACCTAACCGGTTGGCGGCTATATTGAGCTGTGCCTGCCGGGATGCCCCGTAAGTGCTATCCAAAAAGCCGCTGCCAGGCAGGTAGTTAAAGTCGAAAGTAATCCCTGCATAAACACTGGGGATGATTAAGATCGTTAAGGTTGTGATTAGTGAATTGCGGATGCGTTTTAATGGTTTCATATTTTAATAAGATTATTACCTCGGATTCTGTGATTTATAATAGGATCGTCGCCTTAATCGTGGGGTTGTTAGTTGATAGTTTGCTGAAGTTGGTTCCTCGACTTTTCCAGTGGTTTAAGAGGTAGAAACCAAACCTTCGGCAGGTATCACAGAGGGCACGGAGCCCAGCCCACAGAGTATAGACTTGGGAGGTCTCAACGACTTCGTTTAATCAAAAACCGCCGAACTGATTGGGCTCGACCTAGTTTTTTAACTCATTCATGGATGCTGTTTTTGGTGTCAATTTTGAGCGGCTTGACTCCGTGTCCTCCGTGGCCGTGCTCCGGATTGCCTCTGTGATACCACTCCGGTTGCCTAATGCTTGGCTACCCCTTAAACAACCCACTGGAACTGTCTAACAACCTTGAAGTTAGAGCGGGGCAGCCAAGCGCGTTTGAAACACGAGTATCTATGAAATGTTCTCGCGGAGAAAAAATCACGCGATCTGGCTCCGTATCAGAACCCGACGTTGATGATGGGGAAAACCTTCGGGAGCGGGGCAAACCGGTCCCATTCACGGGAGTTGACCTGATTCCAGAGTCCGATTTGCACGCCTTTGAGGGTTTCGGCATAGTTAACCAGGCCGATTTGGACGCCGTGGACGTTTCTGGCGGTGTTCACGAGACCGAGCTGCAGGCCGGAGAAATCGGCCGTGGAAATGTCGTTCGCATTCACGAAGCCGCCTTGAAGGCCTGTGACCTTGGCTTTGTTGACGTTGATCCAGCCGCTCTGCCAGCCCGTCACTTCACCTTGGGTATAGTTCACCAAGGCTGACTGAACGCCCTTGGTGGTCCCGCCGACGTGGTTGTAGAGCGTATAGAAACCGGCGAAGCCGACGAAATCACCGGTGGTCGAGTGGGCCAGACCGAGGTCCAGGCCGGACACGTTACGGTTCTCACCGTAAAGCTGCAGGCGTATGCCGGCGACGTCTTGGTCGGCGGGCACGATCTGGGGCTCGGGTGCCCAGAGCGAGGCCTGGAAAAAGGCCTCCGCATGAGCGGTGGCCGCGAAGCTGCCGGCGACGGCAAGCAGAGACAGTGACTTCGTGATGATATTTTTTGTTTTCATGAGGGAAGTTTATTTTGCCGAACGCTCGACTAGGCAGAGAGGCCACTCCGTTGTCCGCCGTTGCGGCGGCGGCGGCCGACGGCGACACCGAGGGCGGCGGCAGCGGCGAGCGCGGTATAGGTGGACGGCTCAGGGATAACGGACACGGCTCCATTGAGGTCCTGGAAGATGACCCCGGCCGGGAAACCCTGGTTGCTGTTGGCCAGGGTCATGATCGTGAGGTCGCGGTTTTCATCGTAGTAAAGCGTGGAAGTATAACCGGCCCACTCTCCGGTATGATCGAGCACGAGTTTGCCGTCAACTTGTGTGCCGTAGATGCCGAATCCATACCCGGAGACGGGGTCAAAATTAAACGTCTGTGCGAGCGCCTCCGGTCCCAGCAACTTGCCACGGGCCAGCGCATCTAAGAAAAGGGCCCCCTCGACTGCCGTGCCCGCGACCGGGCCGTCACCAAAGGCCGGACCGTAGAGCGTCGTGGGCAATCCTTCAGTGTTGTTGAAGTAGTTGATTGGGGCGCTGGCGTCGAACTGGGAGTCAACTGACTGGGCAAAGTCCCCGCGCGGTTGCGGAGTCACGAAGGCGCGGGTGAGACCGAGGGGGGTGGCGATCTCGTCTTGGTAGACTTGGGTGAACGTTTTACCCGAGGCCCGCTCGATCACTTCGCCGAGCAAGATGTAGTTCGTGTTGGAATAAGCGTGCTGCACTCCGGGGGTGCCGGTGGGGGCTTCGATGAAGTTAATCAAGTCGGCCCGAGTCACCGGATTGTTCACCTGCTGGAGTCGAGCGATCGCAGCTGCGGCGTTGTTGCTGCGATAAATATCCGGATAACTGCTGGTCTGCTGGAGCAGTTGGCGGACGGTGACCGAGCTCGCTCCCGGCACATCGGCGGGCAGATAAAGACCAATCTTATCGTCGAGGCCCAGCTTGCCTTGCTCCGCCAGGCGCGAGGTCATCGCCGCCGTCACCATCTTGCTGGCACTGGCATAGACGAATAACGTATCCGCCGTGACTGGGACGGCGGACCCCGGGGCGATCACGCCGGACTGGCCCTGCCAAAGCACTTCGCCATTGCGGACGATTGCGGCGGAGGCACCGGTAGCGGATGTTTTGGCCCGGGACGCGTCCAAGACGGTTTGCAGCGTGCCCGGATCAAGCTGGGCGAAGGCGGGCCAGGCACTGAGCAACAGTGCGCCGACCAAGGCGGCCAGGCGGCGTTTGGCGGGAACGGCCGGTAAGGCGGGTAAACGAGCGGGGCTTAAAATACGCAGGTAGCGTGCTTTTAGGCGGGCGAGCAGGGAAACGAATCCCGCGAAAAGGACGACGGAGGGCGGACGATCAATACGAAGTGCGTTCATGATAGGATGTCGGATGACAGCCCGAGGATAGCGCTTCGCGGCGAACTTGGATCGAAGTCGGTGAATTGCGGGCAAAAAGCCGATGCGAACGGCGGGACCTCGCTGTGGGCGGTAAATCTAGGCAGCAGACCTTAATTACCACGCAGTCGCCGGCCACGTCTCATGCATGGGGTTACCGACTATTGAAGTGTCCATGAAAGATTAAATTTCACGATGTGGTGCGGGGTTAACCGAGGACTATTGGAAAGGGTAAGCCGTTTCTGATCGTAAGCCCCAAACACCCACTCGCCTAGACCGGGCTGGCAGCCTGCGCTACCAAGCACCGCTCTACCGGACGGCCAGTTCAGGCACCGACCGGCGCGCATGGTAATGCCCATGGATCGGCCGCACCCGGTTCGGGTCGGCCAGCGCCGCCTCGATATCGGCGCGTTCCTCAAGCACGGCCCAGAGCGGTTGCGCCACCGTCGGAATTAGAAAAAAGGCGTCGCGGGCGCGGCGGTTCCAGCGGTCGCTTAGGCGGGTGAAGTCGTCGGGTTGCACCGCGCCCCGGCACTGGCTCGCCCCGCACAGGCAGGGGAAGGGCGCCAGAGGGTTAAGCGTGCCGTAGTCGTCGGTGAGCTCCTCGCCGGCGGCGATGTCGCGCACGGCCAGCTCGAAATCGTAGCCCAGGCTCAGGCAGTTGGCGGCGCAGGAGTGGTTGAAAAACCTCCCGTGGTCCCAGCACAGGATGTGGCGGCCGCGGGCGTCGATGTAGGAGTACTTCTCCAGGGCGGACTGGGCGGGGGCCGGCAAGGCGGCCACCTGCGCCGCGGTGAACTTCTGGTCAAGGGGGTCGAGCGCCCAGACAATCGTTCCCTTGGGCAGCGCGCGGGTGGCGAAAACGCCCCAGCCGATGTGATCGTTGACGAAGCGCAGCTCGGTGTCGGGATGAACCATACAAATACGGGGACGTGTGGGTGGTAGTGGTGGCTTAGTGTAGCAGGTAGGGAGCCAACCCAGCGGGTGGGCGGCCGGGGTTTATAACAAAGTTTGTAATCGGGCGGCATGGGGCGGATAACCCACGGAAATGGCCCGTAGCGTTGTCCTTCATCCCACCTTGCGCTGCACGCGCTGCCAGCAGATCCCGCGCTGGTGCGTGTGCGAGGGGCTGCGAGGGGTGGATTGTCCGGTGGCGGTCGATGTGCTCATGCACACGCGCGAGTTTTACCGGCCGAGCAGCACCGGGCACCTGATCCAGCGCGTTGTCGCTGGGGCGCGTACCCACGTTTACCGCCACGATGCCGTGCCGCCGCTCTCGCAGGTCGTCCGCCCGGGCAAACAGCTCTGGGTGCTGCATCCCTTGGGCGAGCCGATGCCCTCCGACGTTGCCCCGGACCAGTTGCAGGTGATGCTGCTCGACGGCAGCTGGGGCGAGGCGGCCGACATGAAAAAGGACGTCGAGGGCTGGGGCCGGCGGGTGAGCCTGCCGATGACCGGTAAAAGCCGTTACTGGCTGCGCACGCAGCAAGGCGAACGGCAGTTTTCCACCGCCGAGGCGCTGCTGTTCGTGCTGGCAGCGCTGGGGCTGCACGCGGAGCACGCGGCGCTGAGCCTGCAGCTGGAGTTGCACGTGTACGCCGGGTTATGCACGCGCGGCCAGACGGTGATGGCGGCGGACTTTTTGGCGACCTCCCCGCTGCGCATGCAGTTGCCCGAAGTGATCGCGCGCATGCACCCGCAAACCCGGCCGGAGAAGCAGGCGTTCGCGGCGCTCATGGTAGACCGGCTGGCCAACGCCCGCGTGCATCAGGGCGGGTGAATGGGCGAGGTGCAGATTGTGAGGGGAATTCGCGCGCTGCGGCGTTGCGAAATCGGCGGGTTCTCGTCCCTTGATCATATGACCACCGCCACTCTCCCCATCCTTTATGTAAAACCCGGCTGCCCTTGGTGCACGGAGGTGGTCGAATTTTTGACCAGCCACGGCATCGCCTATCGGGAGCGCAACGTCATCACCGACATCACCGCTCGCGCCGACATGGTCAAAAAATCCGGCCAGCCCAAGGTGCCCACGCTGGACTGGCACGGGAAGATTCTGGCCGATTTCGGCGTGGCCGAGCTGGTCCCCTTCCTCCACGCCCAGGGGGTGGAGTTGGAGGAGAGCTGATTAACCCAAGACGACGATCCTCGGAGTTTTTAACCGCTAATGGGCGCTAATAGACGCTAATACGGAGCTGCGTAACTCAGCCGGAATAGCGAACATTGGAGAGTTTCCCAAAGGCCTTAAAAAGTAGCGCAGACTTCCAGTCTGCCTCGGGAGGGTAACCCAAGCAGACTGGAAGTCTGCGCTACTTGTCCGCGGCGTCCTCAGAGCAGCTTGCCTGGCTCGTAGGTCGAAGCGCCTTTGATCTTTTTGGCCAGCGGGGCGGTGGTTTTGACAAACGTGTCCACCTGCTGCGGGGCCGCGCCGACGAAGCGTTTGGCGTCGGCCAAAATCGCGCGCAGTGCCTTCTCGGTGAGCCCGAGGCGGGCATCGGCGGCGAGTAAGCGCACCAAGTCACTTTGGCCTTCGCCGGTGCGGATCGCTTTGGCGGCGGCGAGCGCGTTTTCCTTGATCGCCAAGTGGGCGGTCTCGCGGCCTACGCCGGCTTTGACCGCTTCCATCAAAATCGTGGTGGTGGCGAGGAAGGGCAGCTGGCGCTGGTTTTCGGCGCCGATAGCGGCCTCGAACACGTCCATCTGGTTGAGCACGGCGAGGAGGGTTTCCAGCAGGCCGTCGATGGCATAAAATGCATCGGGCAACGCCACGCGGCGCACCACCGAACAGGACACATCGCCCTCGTTCCACTGGTGGCCGGCCAAGGCACCGGTCATGGTCACGTAGCCGGAGAGAATCGTCGAAAAGCCACAAATGCGCTCGCAGTTGCGCGCGTTGACCTTGTGCGGCATCGCCGAGGAGCCGACCTGGCCCTTTTGGAAGCCCTCGGTGAGCAGACCCTGGCCGGCCATCAAGCGCAGGGTGGTGGCAAAACTCGCGGCGGAGGCGCCGAGCTGGTGGAGGGCGGCGACGACTTCGAAGTCGAGCGAGCGCGGGTAAACCTGGCCGACGGCGAACAGCGACACCTTAAAGCCGAGGTGCTTGAGGATGCTGGCTTCCAGCGAGGCGACCTTCTTGGGGTCGTTAAACAGGGTGAGTTGGTCGAGCTGGGTGCCGACCGCGCCCTTGAGCCCGCGCACCGGGTAACGCGTGGTGATTTCGTCGAGACCGGTGTAGGCGGCGAGCAACTCCTGGCCGGACATGGCGAAACGTTTGCCCAAGGTGGTGGGCTGGGCGGGCACGTTGTGGGTGCGGCCGGTGAGCATGAGCGTGCGGTACTGCTTGGCGCGCTGGGCGAGCTTGAGCAGCGCGGCGGCGGTTTTCATACGCACCACTTCGAGGGAGCGGGCGATTTGGAGCTGCTCGACGTTTTCGGTGAGGTCGCGGGAGGTCAGGCCGAGGTGGATCGATTCGCGGCCGGCGAGGGCGTTGAACGCCTCGATACGGGCCTTCACGTCGTGGAGGGTAATGCGTTCGCGGGCGTCGATGTCGGCTAGGTCGATCTTGGTTTTGACCTTTTCGTAGTCGGCGATGGCGGCGGCGGGGATGGGCAGGCCGAGGTCGCGCTGGGCCTTCATGACGGCGATCCAGTAGTCGCGCTCGATGGTGATACGGCCGGTAGGCGACCAGATGTCTTTAATGAGCGGCGAGGCGTAGCGTTCGGCGAGGACGTTGGGAATGGACATGTGGCGCAAACTCCAAACGCCAAAACGCCAAACGCCAAAGAAAATCAGCCGTCGTCGCCACCGTAACCGAACCAAGGCACCCCGCCTCAAGCCTTGGCTGGGGAAGGCCAACCCTCCGATCCTGTAGCAGCGCTGGCCGTCCCAGGCCAATTCAGCGATGTCCCGAAGTAGGGGGCGGCCTCGAATGGCACTTAGTTAGGCCCGATCGTCCCAACGGGGCTCTCTACCACAGCCTAGGGCAACGCCCTAGGAATCATGGGCGTAAAGTGCACAAGCCCTGAAGGGGCGATCTAACCCTTGCGGACGATAACACCCCTTTACTAAGCGCCATTAGGGTGGCCCCCCCCCCCCGGTTTGCGGGCCACCTCGCTCCTGCTCCTGCTCTAGGGTCTTCACCCTGGTCACTCCCTGGGTTGAATCCGACTCTCTCTCTAGTGTGATTCCTTCATTGCGCCTAAGGTAATGGCCTAGTGCTTGTTGAGTAGATGCTTCGATAGCGGGACTTCGTTTTATCGACTAGAGTGGAGTCATGGAAGTGGCCCACCTACAAACCCTCCAATCGTTGACGACGAGAACCCACGCCGCACGGGCCGCGGCCACCCTTTAAATTTCCATCAACCCAGTCTGATACGGGCTTTATTCTCCGTATCCGTGACGACGACGGACGTCGTTCATAACTCCAAGGAAAGATACTACCATGTCAGTCGTACTTAACACCAATCAGTCTGCCACCACTGCCTCCAATAATTTGGCCAACTCCAGCAACCGGCTTCAAAAGAGCCTGAATCGGCTGTCCAGCGGCTCGCGCATCGTTAACCCCGCCGATGATGCCGGTGGTTTGGCGGTATCGATGAAGCTCGGCGCCACGGCTAAACGCCAGGGCGCGGTAAATAGTAACATCGGTAACGCGGTCTCGTTGCTCCAAACTCAGGACGGTGCGCTTAAGGTAGCGGGTAAGATTCTCGATCGTATCAGCGAACTGCGCACGCTCAACGACGACGTCACCAAGAGCACCGGCGACAAGGCCAACTACAACACCGAGTTCGTTGCGTTGAAGAGCCAGTTAACGGCCATCACCTCGGAGAGCTTCAACGGGGTTTCGATGTTCGGCTCCAGCACTTCAACGGTCTATGCGACCGAGGATGCCTCCACCAGTAGCCAAATCGTCCTTGGCGCTCGCGATCTCAGCAGTAGCAGCGCGGGTGTCGGCGCGGTCACGGCCGCCACCTCCCTGAGCGGAATCAGTGCGATCGCCACCGTGACCTCGGCGATTGAAAACGTGGCGACCATGCGCGCCACCAACGGCGCCGAACAAAGCCGATTGGGCTTTGCCTCGGAACTGTTGACCACCAACAAGGCGAACCTCGAAGCCGCCACCAGTCGAATCATCGACGTGGACGTGGCCTGGGAATCCACGCAGTTGGCCATGTGGAATACGTTGGTCTCGGCAGGCACCTCGATGCTTTCGCAGGCCAATCAAAGTTCTCAGACCGCGCTGCGATTGCTCCAATAAACCGCTCCCTCCAGCCAGCACGCCAGCCGAGTAGGCCGTAACATTTAAAGAGCCCGCTCGGAAGTAGCGCGGTGCTTTAGCCCGCAATCGGCGATTGCAGGCTGTAATCAGTTGCAAACATGCGGGCTATAGAAACGCGCTGCCTCGGAGCTAATCCGATTCTTAAATATTGCTGAAAAACATGTTGCAATCGAAGGGATGAAAACGGGCCAGGCCGGAATGGCACTTAGTTAGGCAAGACCGCCCCAACGGGGCTCTCTACCACAGCCTAGGGCAACGCCCTAGGACTGGAGTTTGGCCTCTGACTAGTCGAACGCAGATCAGCCGAATCCTTGAGCTCACGCTCAAGGCCACACTCTTCGCGAACACACTCCTTGTGGCCTTGAGCGTGAGCTCAAGGATTCGGCGCACCGCAGCCAGAAAAAACACCTCGTGCTCACGCACGAAGCCACACCGAGCCAAAGCCACCCAGGCAAAGGCACACTCCAGGCCGCACCCGCCCGAACGTGGCCTTGAGCGTGAGCTCAAGGTCTGGAGTTTGGCCGTTTAACTCGTGCCAAGAACCACACAGGTGCGGCGCATCATGTATGGCGATCTGAGCTGATCACTCCGGAGAGTTTCGCAGACTTCGCAACAGCCACCCGCACGTCAACGAACGCATCGAAACCCATGCCGTTGCTACCTGCGGTACGCTTCTACCTTAGCTGGGGGGACGGATCTCAACTCGTTTTGGGGCCAAACTCCAGGCCTAGGGCAACGCCCTAGGAATCATGGGGTAAAGTGCACAAGCCCTGAAGGGGCGATCTAACCAGGACTGACGATAACACCCCTTAACTAAGTGCCATTCGGGCCAGGCCGTTACAGGGCTACATGAAATTGGGCAAACGTGGAAATCTGCCCGTCTATGTATCCATGTAACGGCCTGAGCCGGTTTCGCCCCCCCCCTCGGCCCTAAGGATTTGGACATAACTTCGCCCGTATTTCCGTCTTTCCGTGTGTAACCTGTTGGCTGTTCCGGGCGTCACTGCTCGTATGTCGACCTCATTCATGGTGCGCGGGATTATTGTATTTGGGTTTTTGTTTTTAGCCGGCCTAACCTCCGCCGCGCCACCGCCCGGGCCTTGCGGTATTTTTGCCCTCGGGGATACCCGCTATGTGGCGGGTGAAATCGGGAAATTCGACTACGATTTCGTGGCTGGTTACACCTTGCGTGTCCCTTGGACCGACCTCGAAACCTGGGACTCCGGGACTCAGTCCCCGGTTTATAATTTCACCCGTATCGACAACACACTCGAAGAACTGCGCACCCGCGGAAAGCGCATGACGTTGGAAATTTTCATCTCCCAAGTCCCCTCTCATGTGCTCACGAAAGCGGGCACCGTGACTTGGAATAATCCCCATCCGACCTTTGGCGGAACCCAAGTGGTGCCTTGGGATACAAACGCGCTCACAGCCTACGCGGCATTTATGCAGGCCCTTTCCAGCCATGTGGTTGCGGGTACATCCTGGCGCATCGCCGATCACCCCGTGCTGCAATCGGTGGATGCTTCAATCGTTGGCCTGCAAGGCTTGCGTGAGGTCTCTGGCGTGTTGGTCAAACACCCAGCTTACACCCGCGACGGATTCATCGAAGCCGTGGTGCAATCGGTGCGCCTCAGCCGAGAGGCATTTCCCGGTAAATACGGATTCCTCGCCCTCTTCTTGATGGAGGACAACGTATCCAGCCCGTCGTTAGACGATACCATCCTCGCCCGCCTGCTGTCGGAGTTTAATCAACCGGGTAAACCTACGCTTGGATTTTTTCAGGAAACGCTTTCCGACACCGGGCCTAGTCCTGCCGGGGTTGGCGCGTTACTCGCCACCGCTTCAACGCAAACGTACACGCTTCTGCAAGCCTTGCGCCCTTGGGAGCTCAACGCGCGAGACAATGGAGTGCGGCCGCCAGAAATCGCCAGCGCCACGCCGTTGGCCGGTTTGGAGCGCGCTTGGACCCAGTTCAGTGCGCCTTACGTAGAACTTTATGGCGCAGACATTATAAATACCGCCAATCATGAGGGCCTACGCCGTTGGAGCCGTTTCCTGCGCTCGGTGGATGATGCCCGGCAAATGCGTTCTACGCTCACGTTGCAGAATTCCGGCACTGGCGGCGCCCTCCGGCTGACTTGGCCTGCTGAGCCACTCCTGACACAGCGCCTTTGGGGGACTACCGATTTAGTTACGTGGACTCAGGAGGACCCAGGCGAACCGATCGACGGAGACGTCACCTTGCCGGCAATCAGTGCCGGTAAGCGAAAGTTTTACCGCGTGGAATCGCTTATGCCGACGCGCTAGCCGCCCCCCTGAAGGTGCGAGACGGTGTTGGCCGCGTTCACTCCTCGGGCAGCGCGCGGGCGAGGGCCAGTTGGAAGGCTTTTTGCAGCGCCACCATCGCCAGCAGGCACAAAGCGCCCCAGCGCACTTCCGTGCGCATCAGGTAGTCGCCTTCCACCAAAAAAATGGCCAGCGCCAGGCCGAATACGTCGAGCATGCTCCAGCGTTGCAACAGGTGCGCCAACGCGTGGCTGCGTTCGGCCGACCGGCCCGCACGCCGTTGCAACCAGTGGCGCAGCGTGGCCAGCCAGCCCACCAGCGGCGCAACGATGAGAAAGGCGGCCACCACCACGGCGGAAACCGGCGAGTTTTTGGCCCACAGGGTCGGCACCACCGTGAGCACGCTGTAGGCGTGGTCGGTCAGTTTCCAGTCGTGGATCCGCAGGATTGGCAGGGTCAGCGTGCCGAGCAGCGCGACGCCTTGCAGCAGCAGGTAAACTCCGGCGTGGGCCGACGGCCGGTGCGGCTGCACCGGGACTTCGTGGCGGAGGGCGGCGGTGAGCAGTTCACCACACAGCATGCTCAGCAAAATCGCGCTTACGAACAGCGGGATGCCGATCAGGGGTTTTGCCCCGACGATGATTTGGCCCGAGGTCAGGGTGAGGATCAGGCAGACGAGAAACACGTCGAGCATCGACCATTTGCCCAATTTTTCGACCACCCCGAGCCAGCGGCGGCGGCGCGCGTCGAGTATCCGCCCGCTGGCGACCCAGGTCAGCACGCCGAGTTTGGCGAAGGGGAAGAAAACTGAGAAGCCCACCACCAACACGGCCAGCACGTAGAGGCCCTGTGACCACATCATTTGCACGGAGCGGGTGAGCGAATACGGATCCGAAAACGGGCCGACGCGTAAATCCATGAACGGGGTGAGCAGGGAGCCGATGTTGCAGACGAGCGAGACCGCCAGCAGGGCGAAAATCAGACCACGGCGGGAGGGTGTAAGCGTAGGATCTGGGGTCATGGATGCAGCGGATGGTCGGTGGGATTAGACGGACTTTCGGATGAAACCAAGGCAGTTTGGCCGCAAAAGAACGCAAGGAGCACAAAGAACAATCCCCTGTTTCTCTATGCGACACCTGCGTTCTTTTGCGGCTAAATCGGTTGAGGTTTGGCCTTTGGAATTTGGCCGTTTTTGAATTCCCCCGTTGGGATATGGGATTTGTCGCCGCTCTCAGGCGGCCGACAGGCACCGCACCGCCATCTCGCGCAGCACTTCGTTTTGCTCGTTGGGGCGTTGCACGATCTCCTCGAACGCGCGGATGAACTCCTGCTGATTGTCGATCAAGCGGCGCAGGCTCGGCAGCTTGGCCGAGCCGGCGAGTTTACCCACGTACCAGGCGTTTTGGCTAAACAGGTTAAACGAGCTCTTCTCCGGCGCGCCCACGAAATGCTTGCCGTAGGTTGGTATCGCCTTGGGTAACCCGTCGAGCCCGCGCGGGCCCACGCGCACTTCGCCGGCGTCCACCAGGGCGCGCACTTGGATGAGGATGCGGTTGCGGTTTTGCAGCGCGCTGATGATCGGGCGGGCGTCGCCGCCGGTGAAAAAGTGGTGGTGCAGCGCGGTCATCGTCCACGGCAGGTTGCCGGCGAAAAACGCCTCGGCCGCCTCGAAGAAATCGCCCTCGGCGGTGTTGGCAGTGAGGTCGGCGACGTGTTTTTCCTCGATGACAACCGGCTTGCCGCTGGCCGTGGCAGCGTCGCTTTGGGCGTAGGTCGCCAGCTTGCGCGTCTCCTCGATGAGCAGGCGCGTGTTGGCGCCGACCTTGGCTAGGAGCAGTTGCGCAGCACCCTCACCGAAGGAGACGCCCAGCAGGCGCGCCTCAGCGAGGATGACCCCGGCGAGCGCATCGGCGCCGCCTTCGCCCTCGCCGCCCACCAGGGTGAAGTCACCGGTTTTTTCGCACCACTTGGGGAACGCGCGGCGGCGGTCGACCGGGGCGGCGGTTAACACCACGGCGACCTGCTCGGGGTCGATTTTGGCAAGGATTTCCTTGAGGTCCTCGACCAGCTTGAGGGTGCTCTCGGCGCGGCCGGTGACGGTGTCGGCCAAAAAGTTGACGTCCTTGAACCAGATGACCCGTTTGCCGCCGAACATGGAGACGGTTTGCACGCTCTCGCGGAAGCGGTTGATGGCGGTTTCCACCTCGCCGACGTTGTTGGCAAACCCGCTGAGGATTTCGCGGGCGAACTCGTCGGTGACGTCCGTGGTCAGCTCCTCGTAGCGCGATTTTCCCAAGCGATTGACGAGGTAGTCATCGGCACCGCAGACGAAGACAAACGGAGGGGTGGCGGCGGGCATGGGCGGGTTGGTGGACGTTAAAAGCGCGGAGTGTGGCGAGGGCCCCGAGGGCGAGGCAAGCGCGGAGGGGCGGTGAAAGGCCGAGATCCAAGTCTACATCCCGAAATCGCCGCGAGAACGAGTAGGATGAGTAGGCAGTCACACTGGAGTAGTAGGATCAAACCAAGGCAGTTTGGCCGCGAAAGAACGCAAGGAGCGCAAAGACTAGAACTGTATTTCTATGCGTTCTCTGCGTTCTTTCGCGGCTAAATGGCTCGAAGTGTTTTTTGGTTTTTCTTGGCTGGCAGATGGGACACTTTGAGTGTTACTGCCTACTAATTGGTGAACGAGAAAGCGGGCTCTTGCGCTTCGTCGTGATTGGAATCGACCTGCGCACGCCAAGCCCATTGCTAGCCCACAGTGAAAGTCGTCCTTGCCGAAAAACCCTCCGTCGCTCGCGACATCGCCAAACACCTCGGCGCGTCCAAGCGCGCCAATGGCTGGCTGGAGGGCAACGGCTGGGCTGTCACGTGGGCGTTCGGCCACCTCGTCGAATTGCAGGAGCCCGAGGACTACAACCCCGATTGGAAGCCGTGGCGGTTGTCCCAATTGCCCATCATTCCGGAAAAATTCCGCCTGCGTCCGCGTGGCGATGCGGGCGCAGTCCAACAACTCGATACAGTTAAAAAGCTCTTCATCGACGCCGAGGAAATCGTCTGCGCAACCGACGCCGGCCGTGAGGGTGAACTCATTTTTCGCTACATTCTGGAGTGGTCGGGCTGTGAGCAAAAGCCCGTCCGCCGCCTTTGGATTAGCTCGCTCACCAACGAGGCCATCGAGAAGGGTTTCGCCAAACTGCAGCCCGGCGCCGATTTCGACCGGCTCTACCACGCGGCGCGTTGCCGCAGCGAGGCCGACTGGATCGTGGGGCTCAACGCCACGCGCTTCTTCACCGTCGAATACGGCCGCCGCAACCTGCTCCTGAGCCTGGGCCGCGTGCAGACGCCCATTCTCGCGATGATCGTCGGGCGTGATTTGGAGGTGGAGCGCTTCGTCGCCGAGGTATTTTGGGAGGTTCATACCGTCTGCCGCGGGGCCGGTTTTAAACACACAACAGGGAAATTCGCCGTGCAGGCCGACGCCGAGGCCGTCGTCGCGCGCACCACCGGCCAAGATCTCGTCGTCACCAGCGTCGCCAAAAAGAACACCCTCGCGCACCCGCCCTCGCTCTACGATTTGACGACACTCCAGCGCGACATGAACAAGCGCCACGGTTTCACCGCCGACCAGACGCTCAAGCTCGCGCAAAGCCTCTACGAAAAAAAGCTCCTCACTTACCCGCGTACCGACAGCAGTTACCTGAGCACCGATATCCAGCCGACGATCGGCCCGTTGCTTGAAAAACTGCGCCCGCTTAAACCGACCGAGATTGGCAAGCTCGACCTCGGCGCGCTGCCATTTACCAAGCGCATCATCGACGACAAAAAGGTGTCCGATCACCACGCCATCATCCCCACGCCGGTGCTCGGCGCCGACCTGGAGGGCGATGAGGCGAAGCTCTACGACGCGGTCCTGACGCGACTCATCGCGGCGTTTTATCCGCCCTGCGTGCGTGCGGTGACGGTGGTCGACGCGGAGTCGGCCGGTGAGCCGTTTCGCGCCCGTGGCGTGGTGCTCATCGACGCGGGTTGGGCGGCGCTCTATGGCGGCGACCTCTCCGACGACAAAGAAAAGGACACCGAGCCGGCGCAAAAACTCCCCGATTTTCAAGAAGGTGAGCGCAACCCGCACGAGCCGAAAACCGCACAGTTAAAAACCTCCGCGCCCAAGCGTTTCAACGAGGCAAGCCTGCTCCAGTTAATGGAGACGGCGGGCAAAATCGTGACCGATGAAACCCTCAAGGAGGCGCTCAAGGAAAAGGGCGTCGGCACGCCCGCCACACGCGCCTCGATCATCGAGGTGCTGATCACGCGTCAGTACGTCGAGCGGCGCAAAAAGAACCTCGTCAGCACCGACTCGGGGCGCGCGCTCATTTCGCTCGTGAAAGATGAGCGGCTCAAGTCGCCGGAGCTGACCGGCGATTGGGAGCACCGCCTCAAGCGCATCGAGCGCGGCGACTACGAGCCGGGGGTGTTTATGCAGGAGGTCGCCGCGTACACCCGCGAAATTTTGCAGGGCAAGGCGGAGGCCACCATCGATCTGGCCAATCTGGGGCCGTGTCCGACGTGCCAGGCGCCGGTCATGCGCGGGCGCACCGGCTACGGCTGTTCGAAGTGGAAGGACGGCTGCAAGTTTGTCCTGCCGGGCGTGCTGTGGGGGTTAACGCTCTCGCCGGTGTTGGCGCGCGAAATCCTGATTCACAAACGTAGCCTGACGCCGCAACCCATCGAGGTGGACGGCGTGGCACTTTTTGCATTTCTGCGTTTCGACAAAAAGGGCCAGCCGGCTTACGACGTGGCAGAGGCGGCGAAAAAGGCGACCGAGGGCGACGAGTCGCTCGGTGCGTGCCCGGTGTGCGCGGGCGACGTGGTGGTGGGCAAAAAAGCCTATGGTTGCTCCAACTGGCGCAACGGTTGCCGCTTCGTGGTGTGGAAGGTGATCGCCCAAAAAGAGATCACCCCGGACATCGTGCAGCAGTTGCTCACGGCGCAGGTCACCGGACCGCTGACGGGGTTTACCTCGAAGGCCGGCAAGCCCTTTGAGGCCAAGCTCAAGGTGATCGCCGGCGAGGTGAAGTTCGATTTCGGAAAGTAGGGCAGGCTAAACCGGGGGACGCACGGGTTCGCGGGAGGGCCCACCTCCGTGTGGGCTGTTTCGGCACGGTCGAAAAAGTAGCGCAGACTTCCAGTCTGCTTCGGGCGCTTGCTGGAACTGATGCGGAGCAGACTGGAAGTCTGCGCTACTTTCCGATCACGGCCGACACAGAGGCCGTCCCTCCGCAATCGTTCTCATTCTCTTACTCTTACTCATTCTCTCTCTCTCTTAATTCCTGTTCCGAGGCAGATGCTGTCAGCGAGCCAGCTGGAGCAGCAGGTCGTCGGGGTGGGTGGCCTCGCGCTCGCTCTTCAGGTACTTTTGTTGGCGGTGGACGAGCACCACGATTTTAACCGGAGCACCGTCGGCGAGAATGAAGAATTCGTCGGTGTTCGTTTCAATGGCGGTGATGGCGGCGGCTTGCGTCATGTGCCAGCGGGTGCGGTCGGAGTTGATGCCGCCGATCGAGTCGATGCGTTCGAGGGGGTCGTGGCTGTAGGCCCGGGTGAGGGTAGTGACGGCGCGGCGGCGGTGTGGTTTGGCCATAAATAGATTGGTTTTCGCAGGGAAGTGCCCTCACGAGCTGGCGACTCTAATTTCGGGCTGCGGAATTAGCGATAGAGGATTCATCGCCTTGAGGCGCACCCGAGTTTTGGGCAAAGGCCATCCATCGGCACCGTTCCAAGGTAACAGCGCAGGGGCGGCGGAGGCGTAAACGGAAAAGGCCGCCGCGGTAAACCGCGGCGGCCTTTAATTGAAACCTATCCCGGTGCCTTACTTGACGAGGTGGCCGGAGACGAGCTTGGTCAGCTCGAACATGCTGACGGACTTCTTGCCGTTGAGCACGGGCTTGAGGGCCGCGTCGGCGTTGATCTGGGTGCGGACCTTCTTGTCCTGCAGATCGTTCTTCTTGATGTACTCCCAGAGCTTCTTGGTGAGCTCCGTGCGGGGGAGGGGTTTCGCACCGACGATCACCGCGAGGAGGGCGTCAGGTTGAACCGGTTTGAGGAAAGCAGCGTTGGGTTTGCGAGCGATTTTTTTTGCCATAGCGATGTCTGGAATTAGGCCGGGAAGGTTCGATGGCAATGACTATTTTTGGCTGCTAAAACGGCTATTTACCTAGGTGAAAAATATAACTTGCGGAATTTTATGGGGCCGTTTCAAGCGTCGCCGGCACGTACGAATTGGGCGTAAAGCGAGGCGTAGTGGCTTCCTCGCGACAGGAGTTCGTCGTGCGTACCGCGTTCAATGATACGCCCATGGTCGAGCACCAGCACGAGGTTTGCCTGCCTGATGGTGCTGAGCCGGTGCGCGACCACAAAGCTCGTGCGGCCCGTCAGCAGCGTGGCGAGCGCGTGCTGCAAGCGGGCCTCGGTGAGCGCATCGATGGCACTGGTCGCCTCGTCGAGGATAAGCAGGCGCGGGTCGGCCAAAAGCGCCCGTGCGAAGCACACCAGTTGGCGTTGGCCGGAGGAAATGCCGCTGCCGCGTTCGCCCACCACGGTCTGCAATCCCTGGGGCAGCGCGTCGAACGGGTCCGTGCAACCCAGCCGCGCAACCGCCGCCCGCACGTCGGCCTCGGTCGCCTCGGGGCGGCTGTAGCGGATGTTGTCGAGCACGCTGCCGGCGAAGAGGAAATTGTTCTGCGTCACCATGCCCAGCTGCCGGTGCAGCGAGTGTCCCGTGAGCGCGCGGATTTCTTGGCCGTCCACCCGCACCTCGCCCGTCGTCGGTAGGTAAAACTTGGCGACCAGGTTAATAATCGAGCTTTTGCCACTGCCGGTATGGCCGACCAGCGCGATCATTTGGCCGGGATCGGCGGTGAAGCTCACGTCGTGCAAAACCGGTTTGCTGGGGTCGTAGCCAAAGGAAACGCCGTTGAATTCCACGCGGGCCCCAGCGGTCGTTCCGGTGGCACGCGGGTCGGGCAGGTCGACGGCGTCGGGTACGTCCTGCCAGTCGGGCTGGGTGTCGAGCAGGTGGAACACGCGCTCCGCTCCCGCCATGGCAACAAGCCCTTGGTTGTAGAGATTACCCAGTACCTGGATTGGGGCGAAAAACTGGTTGGCGAACAGAAAGAAGGTGATGAGCACGCCCAGCTCCATGTGGCCCTCGAGCACCTGCCAGCCGCCCAGCATGAGCAGCGTGGCCACAAAGAACTGGCTGTTGAGCTCCAGCAGCGGCAGCAAAATGGCTGAGGAGCGGGCCGTGCCCATGCTGTAACGGGAGTGGTCGTCGAGCAGGCGCCGGAATAGCCCCGCGTTGGTCTCCTGCCGCACAAAGCCCTGTGTCACGCGGATGCCGTTGATCGACTCGGCGAGGGTGGCGGTGACGCGGCTGAAGCTTTCCTGCTGCGCACGGGTGTCGCGGCTCAGGCGCACGCGGAAATGGTTATTCAGCGCCCACAGCACCGGAGCCAGGCCGAGCACCACCAAAAAGAGCCGCCAGTCGGTGAACGCCATCACGGCGGCCGCGAAGAGCATCTGGCCGAGTTGCACGATGCCGACAAAAAACACCTGCTCGATACCGGCGCGGATGGAGCCGACGTCGCTCGTCACACGGCTCAGGATACGCCCGAGTTTGACCCGATGAAAAAAGCTCATCGGCATGCGGCTGACATGGTCGAAGAGGTCAACGCGCATGCGGCCCACCACCGCCTCGCCGATTTCCAGGGCGTAGCGTTGGCGGAAGTGGAAAAGCCCGTCGGTGAGCACGGCGAGCACCGCGTAGCCGGCGATCCAGCCAAACAGCGGTGAGCTCTCGCGGTTGCTGATGGGGCCGGCGATGGTCAGCGCGGTGACCCAGGAGAGCGCGGGGAGCTGGGTGGCTCGAATGAGCGTGAGCGCGATCAAGGCGTTGCGCTTGCGGGAGAAGGGTCGGGTGTAGCCGAGCAAGCGGCGCACGATGCCCCAGTCGAGCGGTTTCATCGGCGCTTCGTCGTCGCCCTCGTCGCGCTTGCCGCGTTGCACCAGTGTCAGCGGGCGGTGGCCGCCTGGGGTGGAGTTCATGGCAACACCTCCCGTTCGCGCAGCAACGTGTCGCGCTCGGTGCCGTCGACCAATTGAAGCTGGGCAACGCGCAGGTACGGGCCCGCCTGGCGCATGAGTTCGGCATGCGTGCCGCGTTGCACGATGCGCCCGTCTTCCAGAACGATGATGAAGTCGGCGCGCCGCAGTGTGCTCAGGCGGTGCGCCACAATGAAGGTGGTGCGGCCGGCCATGGCGGTTTCCAAAGCGGATAAGATTTCCTGCTCGGTCTCGCTGTCGATGGCGGCGGTGGGGTCGTCGAGCAGCAGGATAGCCGGTTCGAGCAGCACGGCGCGGGCGATGGCGAGGCGTTGGCGTTGCCCGCCGGAGAGGGTGTTGCCGCTTTCGCCGAGCACGGTGTCGTAACCCTGCGGTAGTTGGACGATGAATTCGTGGGCGGCGGCGATGCGCGCCGCATGCTCGATCTGCGCCTGCGATGCCTCGGGGTGGCCGAAGGCGATGTTCGCCGCCACCGTATTCGAAAAGAGGAAACTTTCCTGGAAAACGATGCCGATGTTGCGCCGCAGGTCGTCGAGGCGCAGCTGGCGCACATCCGTTCCGCCGATCAGCACGCGCCCGGACGTCGGGTCGTAAAAGCGGGGAATGAGGCTCATGAGCGTGCTCTTGCCCGCGCCGGTGGCGCCGAGGATGGCCACGCACTGCCCGGGGCTGACATCAAGGTCGATGTCCCGCAGCAACGGCTCGGCGGCGGAGTAGCCGAAGGAGACGTGCTCGAAGCGCACCGCGCCACCGGGCCGGGCGCAGGCGGGAGTCTGGGGCGCGTCGTGGACCTCGACGGGCGCATCGAGTATTTCGAAGACGCGCCGCGCGCCGACCAGGGATTGTTGCACGCTGTTGACGAGGGTGGCGACCTGGTTGACCTGCCCCGAAAACTGGTCGAGCAGGCCGGCGAACACCACCAGGCCGGTGCCCAGCGGCAGTTGGCCGTGGATGACCAGCCAGCCGCCATAGCCGAGCAGCACCCCCACGTTGACACGCGTGAGCAAGCCCACCGCCGGGGTGAACAGGCTCACGCGCCAGAAAATCCCCTGCTGCTGGTCGATGACGGCGCGGTTTTTTGCGGCGAAGGCGGCACGGTCTTCGGGCTCGCGGCCGAACGCCTTGGTGACCTGCACGCCCTGCACGCTCTCGGCGAGGTATTCGACCAGGGCCTCCTCGCTTTCACGGCTGCGTTGGTAAAGCGGTTGGATGTAGCGCGAGAAACCGACCGAGAGCACCGCCAACACCGGTGTGGTTGCCAGGCACGCCAGCGTGAGGCCGGGGTGAAGGCTCGCCATGTAAACGGCGTAGATCGTCAGCGACACGACCATGATGACGCTTTGGATCATCACTTGATCGAGAAACATGCGCACCGCCTGCACATCGCCGGTCACGCGGGTGATGATCGAGCCGGTGGTGTTGGCGTCGAAAAAACGAAAACTCAGGCGCTGGAGTTTATCGTAGACCTCGCCGCGCAGATCGATGACCAGACGCTGCTGCACCAGGCGGTTGATGGAGATCGTGTACAGGTAATTGAGCCCCGCGCGCAGCACGGCAAAACCGAGGATGCAGCTGGCGATTAACCACAGGACATGGAGCGGCTCCCAGGTCATCGGCAGTTGCAGGCCAAACTTGGCATGGGGGAATTCGGCGGTTTGCCCGGTGTGGTGCTCGGCGAGCACCCAGCCGAGGTAGTCGATGCCGAGTCCGGTCAGGCTGAGCCCGCTCAGACCGAGGGTGAGCAACGCGAGTTGCAGGGCCAGGACAACGAAGCAGCGGGAGCGGTAGCGCCAGGCGAGGGCGAACAGCCGCCGGACCAGCGCGCCGTTGGACACCGCGCCTGAGTTCGGCGTGCCTGGGGGCGGGTTCACGGATGCGCAGGCGTCACGGCCGGGGTTGCTACGCGCAACGCCCGCCGCCGCCGCACCTCGGCTGCGATCGATTCCAGTTTACGTTGGTCGGTCGGATTGGCGCCGTTGACGGCGGGCGTGGCGGGTGCTGCCAGCGGTGCGGCCGCGATCATCGGAATCAGCGAGGGTGCGGCGGTTTCGATTTTAGCGGAGGACAGCGCCAGTGAAAGTTTTTGGCCCTGGTAGTCGACCGTGACCACGGCGTTGGCGGCGTCGTAAGCCAGCACGTTGAAATCGGCGCCCTTTTCATTTTGCCGCACCCATGCGCCCTGATTTCGCGTGCGGTCGTAGAGACCGAAAAGGGTGCCAGCGCTGGTGGAGATCACGCCACGAAACTCGAGCGTGGATGCCTCGGAGTGGGTGGGCAGGGCTACGGCAGAGGAGCGCTGCAGAAAGGGAGAGTTGGTGGTGAGTCCGTCGAGCGAAATAGCCGCCGAAGCGCTGAGGGCGCCGAGCGAAAGCCCGAGGGTTAACCAAATCGACGAGGGGTGCGGCATAACGGTGGTTAACGCATAAAGCCGAGTGCGGTGGCGTCAAGCGGTGGAGCCAAAGAGTGGGGGGGGGGCTCTGGCGCGATGGCGGGTAGGGTGTGGCCACGGACCTTGAGCTCACGCTCAAGGCCACGGGGAGGATGGGGGCGGCGGCGAGGCTCTGCCGGGTTATGCGCCCACGCGCGATGGCGGGCTGGGCTGGCCTTGAGCGTGAGCTCAAGGTTTTCGCGCCTCCAGGCGTTCCCATCCCACCCTAGGCCACGGACCTTGAGCTCACGCTCAAGGCCACGGGGAACCGGCTGCACCAGTAGGACAAGTCCCCAGTAACAGCGGGACCATAAAGCTTGTGGCCCGAGGCGTGAGCCGAGGGACTACTCCGCGTGTCCCCCGACTCGCACGCCAAGCTCCCTCGTCTCCAGCCCGAGTGGTATCGCGGACGCGCGGCGGTGTTTTGGACTCACACCGTGCATCAGCGTCATACGGGTTGGCTGACGGATACTTTTCATCAGCAGTTCAGGGAAGTCCTGCTCCACACTTGCGCCCGCTATGCGCTGGCCTGCCCGGCCTATGTGGTGATGCCCGATCACTGGCACCTCGTCGGGCTGGGGCTGGCCGCGCACTCGGACCAACTCCGCGCCACCCACTTTTTGCGCGAACACCTCGGCCGCGCGCTCAAGCCCAGGGAATTGCAACCCCAGGCCCATGACCATGTGTTGCGCGAAGAAGCGCGAAAACGCGGTGCCTTCCAGACCGCCTGCCGCTATATTTTCGAAAACCCCGCACGCGCCGGCTTGGTCGATGCGGGTAAAAACTGGCCCTACAGTGGCGCGATCGTGGCGGGTTACCCGAAGCTCGACCCGCATGAGGGTGATTATTGGGAGCGCTTTTGGTCGATCTACACCCGAAAAGTCGACTCGCACTGAACGCGGCCACTGCGCGGCTCAGTGGTTGATTCCAGTGGCCTTGAGCGTGAGCTCAAGGGGGCGCAAAGGCGGGCGGCTTAAGACCTTGAGCTCACGCTCAAGGCCACGGGATCGGATGGGGGCGGCGGCGAGGTTCTGCCGGGCTATGCGCCTACGCGCGATGGCGGGCTGGGGTGGCCTTGAGCGTGAGCTCAAGGGGGCGCAAAGGTGGGCGGCTTAAGACCTTGAGCTCACGCTCAAGGCCACGGGATCGGATGGGGGCGGCGGCGAGGTTCTGCCGGGCTATGCGCCTACGCGCGATGGCGGGCTGGGGTGGCCTTGAGCGTGAGCTCAAGGGGGCGCAAAGGTGGGCGGCTTAAGACCTTGAGCTCACGCTCAAGGCCACGGGATCGGATGGGGGTGGCGGCGAGGCTCTGCCGGGCTTTGTGCCTACGCGCGATGGCGGGCTGGGGTGGCCTTGAGCGTGAGCTCAAGGGGGCGCAAAAACGGGCGGATTCAGACCTTGAGCTCACGCTCAAGGCCACGGGATCGGATGGGGGCGGCGGCGAGGCTCTGCCGGGCTATGCGCCCACGCGCGATGGCGGGCTGGGGTGGCCTTGAGCGTGAGCTCAAGGATGCGCATAGGCGGGCGGATTCAGACCTTGAGCTCACCCGCCCACTCAGGCTCCGCTGTTTTGGCGCTGCGCTAGCGCCTGGGTTGTTTTGGCGCTCAGTTCGAGGGTCTGCGTCGGGTAGGCGAAGGAGAGGCCGCGGGCTTGCACGGCGCGCATAAAGGCCAGGTTGATGCGCTGACGAAGCTTCATGTGCTTGGTGAAATCCGGGTCGCGCGCAATGTAGACGACCCACAGGTCGATCGACGACGCACTGTAGTCGCGGAAATAAACGTGAAACGTAGCCGGATCGATCTCGGCTTCTGCAAGCAGGATTTGGCGGAAGTCCTCGACGATGGCCTCCATTTGTTCGGGCGAGGTGTCGTAGGTGAGGCCGAGCACCTGTTCGACGCGTCGTTCGAGGAATCGGGCAAGGTTGGTGACCACTTCTGAAGCGACCATTTTGTTGGGCAGGACGATCAGGGATTTGTCCACGGCGCGCAGTTTGGTGGAGCGCAGGCCGATGTCTTCGACCGTGCCGGTAAACGCGCCGATTTTCACGGTCTCACCGAGTTTGAACGGCTGGTCGATGGCGACCACTACGGAGCCAAACAGGTTGGCAATGGTGTCCTGGGCAGCGAGGGCGAAGGCCAAGCCGCCGATGCCCAGACCGGCGAGAAAGGCCTTCACGTTGGCGCCCAGGCTTTGGGCGATCATCAGCGCACCCAGCACCACGAACAGCGTGACCAGCGCCTTTTTGATCCACGGCATAAAGGCGGCCACTCCGGCTTGGCGCTCTTGGGCGACTTCGGCCAAGTGGTCGAGGAACGCGTTGAGGGTTCGTAAAAGCGTCCAAAAGAAACACACCGAGAAGGCCACCGTCATGGCGACCTTGAGGACGTCGTCGCCTGCGGCAGGCAGTTTGAGGACCTTGATCGCGGCGAATAACCCGAGCAGGGCAATGAAGGTCGCAGCGGGCGTTTCCAGCGCGGGAAACAGCTTGTCGTCAAAGGTGGTGGAGGTGCGCGATGCCAGTTTTTTGAGGAACCCGAAAATCCAGTGGGTCACCACGCGGCGAAGTAGGTAGAAGGCGACCAGCAGGGTCGCCGCGATCGCGTAGTGCTGCCAAGTGTTACCGCTGCTGCGCACGTGGAAAAGGGCAAGAATGGCGTCCACCAATTGTTCGAGGTAGTCAGTGGCGGGCGTGGTGTGGGGCTTGTAGGCGAGTGCCGCTGCGGCCTGCGTCGCAAGCTCGGCGGAGGCTGCGGTGCTCGACTGGGCGGTGGTGTCGGCAGTGGCCGGGGCCTCGGTCTGGGACCAGACCGACGACAGGCTGAGGACGAGGAAAACAAAGGCGGCGCGCACGTGTTTCATGGGAAGCGCACACTGTTCCGGACCGCTTCGGCGCCTGTCAACTCCGCGTCCCGGCGCGTCGGCGCTGGTTGGCTCGTTTCGCCGCAGGCGATCGCCCGGTGCGCGCCAAAAAAACACGCCGCATGTTTTGCATCCCGCCGAATCCGACCGGGCCCCTTCGCTGAAGCACACCCTCTGCTGGAGCACACCCACCTTCCTTGAAACACCTGTTGCGGCCGATCAATCCGCGCGCATTTTCCGCGCGTCAGCTGAAAAAACGCCGCAACCCCTTGCGCAACTGCTCGCGCGCCCGGTGCAAGCGCGTCTCCACGGCCTTGGCGCTCGCCCCCACGATCGCGGCGATCTCCGCGTGGGACTTGTGTTCATATTCAAATAGCAGCACCGCCTCGCGCAACGACTCCGGCAGCTCGCCGATCGCCTCCCGCACGGCCCGCGCCCGCTCGGCCCCCAGCGTTCCCTCCCGCGGATCTCCCTCGCTCACCGCCTCGGGCGCATCCTCCAGCGCCACCATCGGCCGCCGCACCCTCCGCCGCGCGTGATCGCGCGCCAAGTTAAGCCCGATTTGGAACATCCACGTCGAAAACCGCTTTCCCTCCTGGTAGTTAGCCCGGTGCCGGTACACCCGCACAAACGTCTCCTGCGCCAGATCGAACGCATCCGCCTCGTTGTGCAAATACCGGTACAAAAACGCCCGCAACGGCACCTGCCAGCGCGTCATCAACACATCGAGTGCACGCTCCTCCCCCCGGCTCAACGCCCGGGCCAGTTCCTCGTCGTTTCGCTCAACGCCCGCTTCACTCATCGTCGTTTCAACTCGCACGGCGCGTCGTGTTTTTGCTCGCCCAATTTCGGTAACACCAAGCCGATAAAACGCTCCCCCTGAGCCGCCTCCATCACTGCGGCCACCCGCAGCAAATGCGCCCGCGTGGCATCCTGACACACCGCCTCGACCCGCCTCAACTCCGCCAACGCTGCTTCCTCCGCCGCCTTCGCCCCGCTGTCTCCCCCCGCCGCGTTTTTGGCCGCAATCCCTGCCGCCCTCCTCGACTCCTGGATTTTTGCGCAATGCGTCTGACACACCGGCACGTAGTCCTCGTGTAAAACCTTGATCGCTGCCACTTGCGCCTCCGAAAGCCGGAATTCCGCCTTTAACCAACTCAATTGCCCCTCCAGGGGCAGGCTTTTCGCGGCGCCCGCCCAACGCGTTATCATAAACGCCATGCCGGCCGCCATCCCCGCGCATAGGATAAAAATGAGCACCCGCTTCATGCTTTTACGGCGTCCCATGGGTGTGTTCGTGTTGTGCCGACATCTGGACCGGATCGATACTGCGCACATAAGCCGCCGCCATCCGGTCGGCCGACTGCGCCTCATTCAACGCGAGTGCCCAGCCCGTCCCCCCCGCTATGGACAGCAGCACGGCCACGCTCGCCGCCAAAGGCAAAGCCCAAGGAAACCGCACGATGGCAGCGAGAGGCCGCGCCTGGCCGCCGGCCTGAATCCGCGCCCAAACGCCCGCATTAAAATCGGCAGCTGGTGCTGGGTCATGGTGCCACGAAGCGAGCAACGAGTTGAGCGGATCAGGAGAGTTCATGCCAACTGATACGCTGTGCCACCGTTTGGCCCCTTGGCGAATCTTTAGCCCGCGAACTCCACCTTAGAATAGACGCTCAAGTTAAAGCATGCGGCCGTCTTAAATTAGGACTCGATGAACCACCCTTAAAGAACACTCACACCCGTAGCCTAGAGCGTGAGCTCAAGGTGTACCCCGTAGCCTAGAGCGTGAGCTCAAGGTGTACCCCGTGGCCTAGAGCGTGAGCTCAAGGTGTACCCCGTAGCCTAGAGCGTGAGCTCAAGGAGTTCCCCGTGGCCTAGAGCGTGAGCTCAAGGTGTACCCCGTGGCCCTGAGCGTGAGCTCAAGGTGTACCCCCGGTTTGGCAGGCCAGAGCCAAGGGCTGTGACCGCCAAAAAAACGCCTAAAATGAAAAATACCCCGGATCAGTTCACTTCGATTATCGACGCCCCTGGATTCATTCTAACCCAAATGCCCGTACTTCCGCTCAAATCCGAACGATAAATCCAGCCAACTCACGAACGGTCAGAATGTGTCGGACCCTGCAATTCACGCCCAAGCCGACACCACCCGCTCCCTCCGATTTTTCCGTGTATTCCGTGTGTTCCGTGGGCAATGATTCCGCCTTTCGTGTCATTTCGAGTGTTTCGTGGGCAACCCTCTGTGTTGACCCCTCCCCCTCACGCCCCGTCAAGCGGACTCTGCACCCCCATCCCAGGCCTCTGCATAACATGGGTGTAAATCTGGGTGGTTTCCAGACTCGCATGCCCCAGCAACTCCTGAACCGTACGAATATCCGTACCCGACTCCAACAGATGCGTTGCGAACGAATGCCTCAACGTATGAGCGCTCACCGATTTAGTAATCCCCGCCCGCAGCGCTGCGGCCTTCACCACCTTATGTAATGTATTATCATTTAAGTGATGCCTCCGAGTGCGCCCCGACCGCGGATCCACCGACAGTCCCTTTGCCGGGAAAACCCATTGCCACCGCCATTCCTGACCTGCGCTCGGGTATTTAATATCGAGCGCATCCGGCAGCCAAACGCCATCCAGCTTCGCCTCCTGATCCTGCTCCCACAACACCCGCAACCGCTCAAAATGTTGTTCCAGCCCCGCCCTCACGGCACCCGGCAGCATCACCACTCGATCCTTCCCGCCCTTACCGTCGCGCACCATAATAACACCCCGATCAAAATCCACCTCCTTCACCCTTAACCGGATGCATTCCATCAGCCGCAACCCAGCACCATATAACAAACGCAACATCAACCCGCTCGTCCCCTCGGTCAGCGCAAGAAACCGCTTCACCTCATCGCGCGAAAGCACCTCCGGCAATCGCCGCCCCCGCGTTGCCCGCACGGTTTCATCCATGTCCCCCAGCGGCCGATTCAAAACCCGCTTAAAGAAGAATAATAAAGCCGAAAACGCCTGGTTTTGTGTACTCGCCGCTACCAACCGCTGAATCGCCAAGTATTCCAAAAACCGTTGTACGTGGACCTCGCCAAAATCCTCCGCCTTGACGGGCCCCGTGAATAATAAAAAGCGCTTCGTTTGATCTATATAAGACTGCTCAGTGCGGATGGAGTAATGGTTAAGCCGCAACGCCCGTTTGGTTTGAGCAAGCCAATCCTCCATTTCCGGCGGCGGACCTGCAGGCGACACCGCGCCGACCGCAGAAATAACCCCCGCGTTCACCCCGCTGACCTTGACCCGATAACGCAAAACCCACTCCCGCTTAGCCAAATTTACTTCCGCCGCCTGAGCCCCCGAACCCGCCTGCGGCCTTAACAGAACGCCCTGTGCGGGACCCTCCTTTAAATGCACAAGCGTATCCTGTGAAGGTTTTAAGGAGGCAGTAGGTGCGTCCGCCCGGTTCGGGGAAGAAGAGGGCAGGGGAGGGCCATTCGGATTGGTTGAAAAACCCGGCATGCCGGCTGCTGTTGTCTGTTTGGAAGCCTTGACCCACTGCCAACGTTCGGTGCCGCGGGAAAAAAGCTGTAGAGCCATTTTGACCTGATCCACCTGCCAGTCGGTCGGATTTCCCTGCCGCACGAACGAAAGATAAGCCTCAACTGAAACCGGCAGATCTAAAAGCTCGCAATGAATGCGTGCATAGTTGACAAATCGAATCATGTGCAAGCCAAGCCAATACGCGTCCTGGTCGGTGATCTGAGCCCCAGCAGCCGCCAAAATCCGCCTTACGCCATCACTTGGAACCATATCAAAGGATAAAGCACTCACCCGATAGTAGTCCGCCTAATCTACAAA
This sequence comes from Opitutus sp., assembly GCA_024998815.1. Lineage (NCBI taxonomy): Bacteria > Pseudomonadati > Verrucomicrobiota > Opitutia > Opitutales > Opitutaceae > Opitutus > Opitutus sp. The sequence goes on along the minus strand of JACEUQ010000001.1, from coordinate 1,714,406 downwards.
AAGTTCACCTTTTTCCAGTTAGTCCGACCTAAACACTGCCTAACTCGAAGTCTCAGGAAAAGCCGCTGCCCTTGGCGGCCTGAGTAGTTTCGGTCGTCGCGGCTAACCCAAATCGGCTCAATTAGTTCGGTGTAAAAGCCCCGGAGCGAACCGCCGTGGACTTCGCCGTTGGAAAAGCGACCTTAGTGATGGGGCCGGGGCTGTTTTTAGGCCGCCGCCCCTTCGTGAACACGTAAATGGAGTCCGTTCAGGGCTGTTTGCGTCCCCAGTGGCCGGCCGGGGCGGGAATACGCCCGTTGCGAAAGGCTTTTCGAGGAGGCTCCAACTCCCTCTTTTTACGACTACACAACGTTCGGAAAATTAAAACCGTGAGCGTCGTTTACACAAAAACACAGGGCCAGTATCTTGCGTTTATTTATTATTACACGAAAACTCATTGTTGCCCGCCAGCCGAGGCTGATTTCATCACGTATTTCAAAGTGGCTTCCTCGTCTATTCACCAAATGATTCTTACGCTTGAGCGGAAAGGTTTCATTTCTCGTATTCCTGGCCAAGGGCGTTCTATAGCGTTGATTTTGAGCAAGGCTGATTTGCCTGATTTGGATTAAATTCAGAAATAGAGATTCGCCTCGATTTCAGTTTTACAAAGATTATTTAAGACCAAGCGCGAATGAATATCTCTGGAGCCAGAAACCCAAACCTTACTGAGCCGAACCAGGCGCTACAGCGAATGAACATGCTTGTCACGGATCATGCTCCGAGCAGCATGCTCCGCGCCAAGCACGTTCATCGCTGAGCTTAAACGTTCGGCAAAAATTTAACAGGCGTATGGAGGAGATTGGCCAAATATTCGTTGAGTTGTTTCTACAACTTTTTTTTGAGGTTTTTGCTGATGCAATTTGGCGCAGACTGCCTGAACCAGCTCGTGTCGCAGTTAAAGTCGTTTTGTCTTCGGCCTTCGCGGTTCTTATTGGTTGGGTATCCGTTACACTAAAACCTGATTTGAGTATTTCCTCTGAGTCGCTTCGTATTGTTTATTTGATTTTCGCTCCGGTGTTGGTTGGTATCGTTATGTCATGGATCGGTCGTTTTTTTGTTAGTCGGGAGAAGCCGCGAAGCATTCTTGAGCGGTTTGCATTTGGTTGGCTATTTGCTTTTTCCTTTGCTCTGACTCGATATTTACTGATCAAGTGAGATGGCAAATTTATCATCTATTTTTGTATGAATATCTCTGGAGCCAGAAACCCAATCCGTACTGAGCCGAACCAAGCGCTACAGCGAATAGACTGCATTGTCACGGATTGTGCTCCGAGCAGCACACTCCGCGCCAACGCAGTCTATCGCTGAGCTTAAACGTTCGGCAAAAATAAAACTTGCCTACACACGCCGATTTGGTTTCGTGTGTATGCCATGAAACGAACAAACATAGTTCTCGATGATCGGTTGGTTGGTGAAGCCTTAAAATTGACTGGTCTGAAGACTCAAAAAGAGCTTATTCATTATGCGCTTACGCAGTTAGTGCGTCATGAGTCGCAGCTCGGACTGTTGAATCTTCGCGGCGCCGTAAACTGGGATGGTGATTTGAATGCGATGCGGAAAGGGCGCGTAGCGTGAAGGTCCTTGTTGATTCGACTGTTTGGATAGATTTTCTTCGTAATCGAAATACTCCTCATACCGACAAATTGGTTGAGTTGATTCAGGCTCGTGCTGATTTGTGTTTATGCGGTTTTATTATGACCGAGGTGCTTCAAGGTATTCGAGAGGAAAAGCAGTATGTGATGACCAAGCAGCAATTTGGTAATCTGATTTATTTAGAATCAGACCAATCTACTTTTGAATTAGGTGCGACAATATATCGGAATTTGAGGAAAGAGGGTATTACTATCAGGAATTCGATAGATTGTTTAATTGCCGCCACGGTTATTCAGCATGGCGTTTGCTTACTTGAGAATGACCGCGATTTTACTTTTATCGATCAGCACTATCCGATGAGCCGAGTGATGTCGTGATTAGCGTATGAATATCTCTGGAGCCAGAAATCCAATCAGTACAGAGCCGAACCAGGCGCTACAGCGAACGAACGTGCTTGTCACGGATCGTGCTCCGAGCAGCACGCTCCGCGCCAAGCACGTTCGTCGCTGAGCTTAAACGTTCGGCAAGAATGACTAAAAACACATTGTAATCGTTAGTAATATTGAAACTTAACCCCCCAATTTTTTGTGAGTAAAAAATTAAAGAAAGACGATTTGCAGCAGTTTAATGCATTTATCGCCAGCATTGTTGCCAAAAGTCGCTTAGATCCCGCCTTGCCTGAAATCGGAATCCATTATTCTCGGTTATTGGCGCAGGGAATTCAGGAGGTAGATGTTATTCGATTAGTTGGTTCAACACTTCTGGCCCATTTATGTTTAGAGGCAAAGACGCATGTTCCTGTTGACCGAGGACGATTGCGATTTGAGTTGTCGAAATTACCCTACTGCGAATTATTTGGTGCGGATCGTTTTATAGATCTTACTAAAATAATGAAGCCATAAGCTCAATTTATAAATTTTTGCGTATGAATATCTCTGGAGCCAGAAACCCAAACCGTACTGAGCCGAACCAAGCGCTACAGCGAACGAACATGCTTGTCACGGATTGTACTCCGAGCAGCACACTCCGCGCCAAGCACGTTCGTCGCTGAGCTTAAACGTTCGGCAGAAATAACGGAAAACGCCTTCGAATTGGTTCAAGTGCGGCAGGAGCCGCGAAAACCTGATTTTCGGAGCCATCTAGACTTCGAGTGCTTGACATAGAAGCACTTCTACTTCACAAAAAATCCACTTTTCTACAGATAGGCCGGTTTTAATCCTGCCTATCTTTACTTTCCTACAACTACACAACGTTCGGCAAAAATTATGAAAAACAAATACGGCACCGCAGCTATGACAGTATCTATACTGCTCATTTTGCTCAGCTCGGTTTTGCTGTGCTCCTGCCCAATTATAACGGCCTTAGCGGGTATCTTCGCTATTGTCGCAGTTATTCTTACTAGCAGAATTAAGCGTTTAATTTCAGTTTTCTTAGTGCTCGCGGGTTTTTCTGCAGCTTATTTTGATTACAGAAATGAAGGCAGCGTTCATGAAAGAGCCAGAGAAGCTGTCAGGCGTGCTGAAGAAAGAACCAAAGCTGACCAGCAAACTCAAAAGCCTTAAAACGATTGCGCAGCCGAACCAAGGCGTATGAATATCTCTGGAGCCAGAAACCCAAACCGTACTGAGCCGAACCAGGCGCTACAGCGAATGACCACGCTTGTCACGGATCGTGCTCCGAGCAGCACGCTCCGCGCCAAGCGCGTTCATCGCTGAGCTTAAACGTTGGGCAAAAATATGGAAACCCTTCGATTTAATTTTGGTTTCTGGTTGGGCTTATTTCTACCCTTATTTTCTTTGCTCTTATTGAACGGTTTTTACAATCCATTGCTGGTGGATTCGCCGGTTTTATATTGGTCTGTGGATTTATTTACTTGGTTATTGGTTCCTTTGGTGACTTTGTATGTTTTTTCAAAGCGCGGTGGTAATTTTAAGGATCTAGGATTTTCATTGCCGTGTTCAGTCTCTCAGTGGATTCAGTATTTGCTTTTTTGTTCTGCTGCCATCTTTCTGTTTTATCACGTTTATGTGGGTGTTCAGGCTTGGTCGAAGTTGGTTTTCAGTGTTAATTATTTAGCAAATGGGTTTAATTATGGCTCACTAATTCCGCGCGGTGGTTTGGCCGGATTTTTTGTTTTACTGTGGTTTTCACTTACGGCTGGAGTTGTAGAGGAGCTTTTTTTTAGGTCATTTGTTCGTCGTTTTTTTGGTTTTGGCTTTAGCGCTAGTTTTCTTTTCGTGATTGTTTCATCTTTTCTGTTTTCTGTTATTCATTGGGAAGGCGGAATTCAGAATTTGGTTCCTACGTTTGCGGTTGGTGTTTTCTCATCAATTTTTTATGTTTTGTACCCCAACATCACGGTGTTAATGATTGCTCACACCATTACTGATATTATCGTTTTCGGATGAAAACCACTGAGCCCAACCAAGCGCTACAGCGAATGAACTGCATTGTCACGGATCGTGCTCCGAGCAGCACGCTCCGCGCCAACGCAGTTCATCGCTGAGCTTAAACGTTCGGCAAAATTTATGAATCCTATTTTCAAATTCATGTTCGTGAAGGTGCTAAAATCTATTCTCGCATTCATCAGTATCATGATGATTGCGATTTATGCTGGCATGGCTGAAAACCCCATACACAAATTTTACCCAGTTCTGCTTTTGGGTTCAATAATGTACCTTCAGTGGTTATCGTGGGATTTCTTTTTTGAGATTATTGGTGTACCTACGAGTGACGAAACAAGAATCAGGAGTCATTTTAAGCGTCTATTTAAAAAGCTCTTGCTGGATAGGCTTATTTTACTTGGTTATTGCGCCATTTTGGCTTCGTTCTTCAATTGGTACATGCCAAGTAATCCAGGTATGCCTATCGAAATCATAAAACACGGATTGATACTTATTGGTATCGGTGTTCTCGCACGCATGTTTTCAGTAGTGCGTATGCTAATCGGAGAAAAATACGAAACCTCAAACCACTGAGCCGAACCAAGCGCTACAGCGAATAAACATGCTTGTCACGGATTATGCTCCGAGCAGCATACTCCGCGCCAAGCACGTTTATCGCTGAGCTTAGACGTTCGGCAATATAAAACCATGAGCGAACAACTTCTAATTAGCCTTTGCGGCGGCTTTATCCTTATCGCATTCACTGAGGCGCTTCTGTTGGTCAAGGCGCATCGCCAAAACGCAGACATCAAAACAAAAAACTCTGAACTTACTCAGAAGATCGCAAAGATGGAGGAATCCCACCTTGATACCCTCCGCGCTATAAAAGAGCGTCATAATGAAGAGGCAGAAGGGGAAAATGAGATAATTGATAAATTGTCGAAGATTGTTCATAAAGAAGGAGAGCCGAAAACAGTGTATATTCCTATTTCGGAACGCCGGAAAGGCGCTGGGGGTGGATATATTATATTTCGAGCGTAATGAAAATGAAAACTGAGCCGAACAAAGCGCTACAGCGAATTCCGAGGACTGTCACGCCCTGTGCTCCGAGCCGCACAGGTCGCGCCATTCCTCTTCATCGCTGAGCTTGGACGTTCGGCAAAAATAAAATGACCCCAAGTAAACCCAAGGCTGCCCAACGTGTGACGTTGACACAATCGCAGGCGACCACAGGTTCCGCCATTCGCTTAATCCAGAAATGCGAAGCATGGCTGTCTGATGGTGAGATTTCGCAAGGCGAGTTCTTGGAGCTTCAACAGTTTCTTGCTGATTGTGACGAAAAGGAAATCCCTGCGTTTAAATTTCTTAGTGAAGAGATTGCACGATATATGGAGGATGGAGAAGTCCAACCTTGGGAGCTAAATAGAATTAGAAAGTCACTTCTTCGTGTTATACCTAAGCATGAGCGGGAAAAGGCTGACGCTATTTACCGAGTACGGTCTGAAGCAAAGTATCATGAGCATGCAGCCGAGCGCGATGCATTTTACGCTGCTCGCTCAGAGCAGTGGGCGAGTATGCGGGAGCGAAAAATGGATGATTGGTCTACGGAGCCTGCAACCGAGAAGCAGCTTGATTATTTACGTGACTTAGGTGCAGAGCCTAGCGCTTTACTTTCGAAGTATGAAGCGTCGTGCCTCATTGATGAGATGCTAAATCATGATGAGCCTTTACGAACTCCATCAGAACAATCAAAAATTGATGACGAGATTCAGTCGATTGTGATGCCAGACTATCTGAAATCACGCAATTCGCTAACATCGAAATCAATTAAAATACATAGACCTAATTTCTTTCAGCGTGTAGTTTCTTTATTACGCGGAAATTAAGAAAAAAATCTACAGAGCCGAACCAAGCGCTACAGCGAATGAACATGCTTGTCACGGATCGTGCTCCGAGCAGCACGCTCCGCGCCAAGCACGTTCATCGCTGAGCTTAAACGTTCGGCAGAATTATCGGAATAGTTTTCTTTTGGTTTCAGTTTCACTATGAAAAAATCAACTTACTTGACCATTTGGGAGCTGGTCTTGCTTTTAGCTTCCATATTGGTTTTTCGGAGTGGTTGGCTTTTGCTTGATCAGTTTCAGTGGTTTAGCTCAATAACAGGTCTCCTCATTTTACTAGCAATAGGGTTCTTGGTGTGTTTTATAGCTTTAAAATCAATTAACAGAGACTAGGCAGTAATTCTGGTGCTGAATGTTTTTATTGTAGTCATTTGAAACGGAGCAGAATCTATGCGTATGAAAATCTCTGGAGTCAGAAACCCAATCCTTACTGAGCCGAACCAGGCGCTACAGCGAATGAACACGCTTGTCACGGATCGTGCTCCGAGCAGCACGCTCCGCGCCAAGCGCGTTCATCGCTGAGCTTTAACGTTCGGAAGAAATAACCAATGTATAAGCCACGCAAAACTTCTTCGCTTTCGCCAACATTCGATGCTGATGGGCTTAAACTCTACACTATTTCTGCAAGCGGAGCCGAAGTTGATGCTAGTCGTTATCAGGATAGGTTGGCTTTCGTGAAGTCCCAGAAGAAAATAGATTCCGCCACGCCTGGATTCGCTATTTTGCATGACGGTGCCACTTGCGAATATTTAATTGTTGGTTGGTGGCGGAATAATAATGAGCTTTTCGTGAGTGTGTCAGTGAAAGAGCCTGATGTTTGGGTTGAAGACTTGACGAAGTATTCATTTTGCGTCTGGGATTTGGATATTATCTGGCATGAACGGAATAGTTTTATTCGCCACCTTTACTCGGGAACAACGGATTTAGATGCATACAGAAAAGATACAAAATGAGCCGAACCAGGCGCTACAGCGAATGAACGCGCTTGTCACGGATCGTGCTCCGAGCAGCACGCTCCGCGCCAAGCGCGTTCATCGCTGAGCTTAAACGTTGGGCAAAAAATGAAAACCACTGAACAGCTTGCCAGGAAGTTCCTCCGAGCATTGGAATCGGCACCCAAAGAATCCAACCAATGGAGCGCGAAGTCTGCGCAACAAATATGTGAGAGATTGAAGTTCTCGAATAAAGAATTTCAGACCGTTATAGATTATGCGTTTCATGGAAAGTTGATCGAGATGACCAAAAAGACAGACGGCTTTATGCGAGTTCGATTAGGTCAGAATGCGAATGGATGGTTAGATACAAATACAGAGCCACTTACTTTTGATAGAAGATTTATGATATACGGCCTTTTCGTGACCGTCGCTCTCTCCGCAATCGCTCTTCTCTGGCAGCTAGTCCTGCGAGCAGAAGACCAAACCCAAACCCAAAACCAAAACCAAAAAGAAGAACGGAGCCCAACCAGGCGCTAGAGCCAATTCCGAGGGTTGTCACGCTGAGTGCAGAGCCACTCATCGCGCCAACCCTCTCCATGGCTCAGCTTTAACGTTGGGCAAAAATTAGAACCGGTATATTCCGCCTCTAACGTATTCTTCATTTAGCTCAAACGACTTCCAGGTTCTTCCAAGTTTTTCACATACTGAGCCTGTTGTGTTTGAGCCTGAAAATGGATCGATTACTAAATCGCCTGGTTCTGTTGTCAGCTTGATGAAAAATTCGGGTAGCGCAGCGGGGAAACGTGCCGGATGAATTGTTACGCCAGCCTCTTTGCATCTGAGCGTGTATTTATCATTTGCTGAATTATTTCCCATTTTAAGCATCGAATCGGGTGCTTCATCATCCATGGATTCTACTACATTTGAAGGGATTGCGCCCTTAGCCGTTGTATCTTTCCAGCTTTCGTTTATCACATGTCCAGATGGGCGTTGAGTAGCTATTTTGTCACGTTCGGCCAATCTTAGCATGTCTGGACTATATTCTTTTAGCACTCGGCGATTCGATGCTTTTGGGTTTTTGGTTTTACTAAGCCACCACACGTATTCTACCGAGTCTTTTATTCTGATTCTGCGTATCGTTACCCACTCAGCAGGAACAGGCATTTTGGCTGGATTATACCAGAAGCAATCTTGGGCTAAATGAAACCCCACTTGCTCTACAAGCGCGATCAATAGATGGAATTGATATAGTGATTTAGTTGGCGATCCTTGGTTGTAGCTTCCGCCTATATTTAAAACGAATGATCCATCGTCTGTTAGAATTCGGTGAATTTCTTTTGCGAAAGGCAAAAACCACTCCACGTAATTATGTTTATCGGCATTGCCATACGCTTTTTTAAAGTGAAGTGCGTATGGTGGTGAAGTAACGACTAAGTTTACGGAGTTAGATGGGATGGCTGCGAGGAGTTCGAGTGAGTCTCCAACTACGGCGGTGCCAAGTTTGGTCTTATAGCCTGGCTTGGAACCCATTACATCATCGAGCCATGGAATTGATTGGGCTATCAAATCCGGGCTTGCTTTCTGCGGGTCAAAAAGGTCTAAACCACCTTGATTGCGGTCTTTGCTGTGTTGTGACTTCGACGTTTTCATTTTTTGTAAATTTTAGGGTTTATCGGATAAGGCAAGCACAACCCAAAAAGTTGACACTGTCAACCAATTATTGAATTGAGCATGATTGAGGACCCAGAAAATTGGATAAGTCAATCAGAGGCAGCTCGTTTGCGCGATGTTTCACGGCAGGCTATTTCGAAATTAGTTCAGGCTAAGCGCCTTCGCACTTTCTCTTTTGGCGGGCATATTTTCGTTTCTAAGGCTGATGTTTTGGCTTTCGAACCGAATCCCGCAGGACGAAAACCAAATAAAAAATGAAAGAAATAGAGGTATTGCAGGAGCAGTTGCTAAAGCTTTCTCCTAAGAAAAGAAAGTTAGTATTGTCGGCGCTACCGCGCCATCAGTTAGAGGTTGAGTTTGATATAAATGCCGAAATTATTTTGGATGCTATCTCACGCTCATCTGATTTAACGAAACGGGGAGTGCGAGGTATTATTGCTGAATCTGTTTTTATTAAAGAGGTATTGCCTGAACAGTTGGAAAATACTGATTGGAGATTGAGTGATGTGTCGGCTACTGATTTGCCATATGATGCACTCATTGAAAATAGTCTCGGGATGAAGGTTTCTATTCAAGTAAAGAACCAGAGGGTTGAAAAGGGTTCCGTTAAAATTAAGAATGGTAACTGGATTGTTGAGGTTCAGAAGACGAGAAGTGGGAAAGGTGCTGATGGACAGTCAACTAGACCATACAAGTTCACGGATTTTCATTTGATAGCTGTTTGTCTATGGCCTGGAACGCGCGACTGGCGTAAGTTTGCATATTGCCTTACGCAAAATTTAGTGCCCCGGCGTGGAAGCAAAGAACTTATTGAAATAATGCAGCCAATTCCTACGGCAATAAATGAAGGCCATTGGAATTCGTCGCTTACAGGATTATTGCGTAGTTTTGAAATATAAAACCACGGAGCCCAACCAGGCGCTACAGCGAATGAACGTGCTTGTCACGGATCGTGCTCCGAGCAGCACGCTCCGCGCCAAGCACGTTCATCGCTGAGCTTAAACGTTCGGCAAAATAAAGCCATGAATTACAAAGTAAAAATTGCATTATTTGCTTCACTGATAAGCGCCGTCGCCACAATGGCGGATACTATCGAAATAAAAGACGTCGGAAACAAAAAACTCGAAGCGGGAAAGACTGCATTCGTTAAGACGGACAAAATTCCGGATTCTAATCTTTACGCTGGCTACCGAATTGAGCTTGAAAAGAAATCGGACGGAAAGATTCACGGACGAATCGCTACAGTGTGGCTTGAAGGGTATGTAGAGCTGGAGGATAAAAAATTGTCTCCTATTACCAAATTTACGGAGTCTGATTTTATAATCAATAAGCCTGGAGAAAATTGGATAATTATATATCCAGAAAAAGAAACGAAGCTGGCAATTCGCTGGATCAAATGAAAACCACAGAGCCGAACCAGGCGCTACAGCGAATGACCATGCTTGTCACGGATTATGCTCCGAGCAGCATACTCCGCGCCAAGCACGGTCATCGCTGAGCTTGAACGTTGGGCAAAAATATGGAAACCCTTCGATTTAATTTTGGTTTCTGGTTGGGCTTATTTCTACCCTTATTTTCTTTGCTCTTATTGAACGGTTTTTACAATCCATTGCTGGTGGATTCGCCGGTTTTATATTGGTCTGTGGATTTATTTACTTGGTTATTGGTTCCTTTGGTGACTTTGTATGTTTTTTCAAAGCGCGGTGGTAATTTTAAGGATCTAGGATTTTCATTGCCGTGTTCAGTCTCTCAGTGGATTCAGTATTTGCTTTTTTGTTCTGCTGCCATCTTTCTGTTTTATCACGTTTATGTGGGTGTTCAGGCTTGGTCGAAGTTGGTTTTCAGTGTTAATTATTTAGCAAATGGGTTTAATTATGGCTCACTAATTCCGCGCGGTGGTTTGGCCGGATTTTTTGTTTTACTGTGGTTTTCACTTACGGCTGGAGTTGTAGAGGAGCTTTTTTTTAGGTCATTTGTTCGTCGTTTTTTTGGTTTTGGCTTTAGCGCTAGTTTTCTTTTCGTGATTGTTTCATCTTTTCTGTTTTCTGTTATTCATTGGGAAGGCGGAATTCAGAATTTGGTTCCTACGTTTGCGGTTGGTGTTTTCTCATCAATTTTTTATGTTTTGTACCCCAACATCACGGTGTTAATGATTGCTCACACCATTACTGATATTATCGTTTTCGGATGAAAACCACTGAGCCCAACCAAGCGCTACAGCGAATGAACTGCATTGTCACGGATCGTGCTCCGAGCAGCACGCTCCGCGCCAACGCAGTTCATCGCTGAGCTTAAACGTTCGGCAAAAATAACCAAAAACCGCCGAAATTCGTCTTCGATGGGTTTTGATGGCGGCAGGAGCCGCAAAGCTCATTTATAGCTCAACTTCCAGATTTTGGGCTTGAGGTAGAAGTTAGCCTAATCTACAAAAAGTCTACTTTTTTCCAGATAGGTCGGTTTAAAGCCTGCCTATGTTTACTTTCTTCCACCTACACAACGTTCGGCAAGAATGACTAAAAACACATTGTAATCGTTAGTAATATTGAAACTTAACCCCCCAATTTTTTGTGAGTAAAAAATTAAAGAAAGACGATTTGCAGCAGTTTAATGCATTTATCGCCAGCATTGTTGCCAAAAGTCGCTTAGATCCCGCCTTGCCTGAAATCGGAATCCATTATTCTCGGTTATTGGCGCAGGGAATTCAGGAGGTAGATGTTATTCGATTAGTTGGTTCAACACTTCTGGCCCATTTATGTTTAGAGGCAAAGACGCATGTTCCTGTTGACCGAGGACGATTGCGATTTGAGTTGTCGAAATTACCCTACTGCGAATTATTTGGTGCGGATCGTTTTATAGATCTTACTAAAATAATGAAGCCATAAGCTCAATTTATAAATTTTTGCGTATGAATATCTCTGGAGCCAGAAACCCAAACCGTACTGAGCCGAACCAAGCGCTACAGCGAACGAACATGCTTGTCACGGATTGTACTCCGAGCAGCACACTCCGCGCCAAGCACGTTCGTCGCTGAGCTTAAACGTTCGGCAAAATAGACGGATTTGCATTTGTTTCCGTAACGTAACAATATCGACTGGTTATTGACTGGTGCCCGAGGCCGCTTGCATTCTAATTATTAGCACCAAGCACGTTCATCGCTGAGCTTAAACGTTCGGCAAAGAAAGAAAAAATCTATCGGCGCATTTTGTAATATAATTTCCCCGCAATAATACTAAATTAATATGAAAAAAACGTCTAATCCAAATGCATCTAAAACAACGGAAGGAATTTCCTCGAATCGGAAGTCTCCTCCTGAGCTATTTGTCCAAAAACCGAGACCAGACCTTAATGGTAAACGCGTTAAGCTTCCTGGTGACGACAACCCAAAAGTTTGGTTGATAGATAATGGTTATCGCCGCCTCATTCCATCAATGGGCACATACGAAAATCTATTCGGTAAGAGTACGGCTGATATCATAAGAGATATTGACATAGATAAGATACCCGAAGCCTTACCAATCTCAGATGGCGCGATTCTAGCTTGCGGTTTTGGCACGAGTCCAGTCTATCTTATTGATGCCGGTTGCAAGCGCTGGGTTATAACGGGGGAGATTATGAATCAATATCGGTTCCCTGTGCGTAGTGTTCAATTTGTCCCCCCAATATTGCTATTTTCTATACCAAGCGGAGCGGTTCTTGATTCGTAATATTGTAACTAGATCCCGCTTAGGGCCAGAGTTTCAAGCGTGTTATGATTGGAATGGCTGGCCCTTTTCGTTTTTGCGGATGACTCCGAAATCGAAACCACAGAGCCGAACCAGGCGCTACAGCGAATGAACGTGCTTGTCACGGATCGTGCTCCGAGCAGCACACTCCGCGCCAAGCACGTTCATCGCTGAGCTTTAACGTTCGGCAAAATTATGAGCCTATTTCGTGACATCAAAAGTAAGCCATTGCTTCACGCGAAAGGTTTTCTGTTTTTGCTTATCGGCCTTTTGGCGGGCGGGACGATTTTATTCGAAAGCCAAAATTTTCGTACCGCTTTTCTGTTGGCCACTACGATTTGGGGTTTTTGCAGGTTTTATTATTACTTGTTTTACGTTCTTGAAAATTATATTGGCCGTAATCAGAAATACGCCGGAATTTGGGACGCGATAAGGTTTATTTTTAAGCGATAGCCAAACTTCAGAATCAATGCATTCACAGAATTCAGAAACCCAAGCTACTGAGCCGAACCAGGCGCTACAGCGAATGAGCATGCTTGTCACGGATTATGCTCCGAGCAGCATACTCCGCGCCAAGCACGCTCATCGCTGAGCTTAAACGTTCGGCAAAATTAAAGACATTGGTGCGCGACACGGTGCATTCGAATATCAAAACTAATCGACTAGTTTTTAGAATGCCCGTACGAAGCCTACGTTTTACTCCCTAAAGATTTTACCTAATCCAGTTTCACGTGCCTGCGACACATGAAGAAGAAACAAATTAAAAACAAAGATTATCGGATTGAGAAATGTTTTGTTAATGGGAAGCTCAAGCGATGGAAGATTCCTCTCGTAGAAGGTTTGCCGGTCGATGAGTTTATTCGCCGGAACGCTTGTGATATTTATTTGTCGCAGGAAGGTCATTGGGACATTATTTCCGAGCGCCAGAACCGAAACAATAATCCCGATTTAATTGGTGAATGAATCACTACTCTGAAATATAAACCACTGAGCCGAACCATTGCGTATGAATATCTCTGGAGCCAGAAACCCAAGCAGTACTGAGCCGAACCAGGCGCTACAGCGAATGAACATGCTTGTCACGGATCGTGCTCCGAGCAGCACGCTCCGCGCCAAGCACGTTCATCGCTGAGCTTAAACGTTCGGCAAAAATAATATGAAACGACCTTCTTCTGATTTTCGTGGACGCGTGAGTTTTATTTCGGAGAAAGATGGCGGAAGGAAAAGTTTAGTTCGCCAAGGTTATCGCCCTGATTTGGCCTATAAAAATGATGTCGATGGTCTTTTTATGATCTGGCCGCGCTTTTTGGATGCCTCATTCCACGAATTGCCCGAACAATCCGAAGTTCCGAATTCGTCACATGCAGATTTCACAATATTGAGTGATGAATTACGAAATGAAGTTCATCGCCAGAATATTCGAATCGGAACTGAATTTTGGGTTTGCGAGGGAACCAGGAAAGTTGGCGAAGTTGTAGTTACCGAAATTTTCGAATCACTGAAATGAAAACTATACAGCCGAACCAGGCGCTACAGCGAATGAAGTGCATTGTCACGGATCGTGCTCCGAGCAGCACGCTCCGCGCCAACGCACTTCATCGCTGAGCTTAAACGTTCGGCAAAAATAAACTAATGACCGAAGATAAATACCCTGAAATTGCCAAGAATCTTTCGCTTTCAATGATGAAAGTAAACGCCCGATGCGATGCACTTGAGACACTTGTTGTTCTTCTTGGCGAGGCGGTTGGTTGGCCCAAGGAGAAAACAGAACAGTGCTTGCGCGAATTTTCGGGCATTTCTTATGCGCATCGATTAGAGTCGGTGGAGAAGCAAATGGGGCAATCATTTGCGGCAAGTATTGATGATCGGCCATTATTGAATCCAAGTGACTATAGTGATTTATGATGTAGATCTCGTGGTTTTTGTCATTTGCGTGCGAAAGTCGATACGGCGTCCGGAGGCCGATGCAGAAATAAAACCCCGTTTGTATCGTTTATCCAAAGTGCGGCGGAGCCGCTAAAAAAAACTCGTAATGCGATTGGTTTCAGTTTTTTAATATACACACAAACATTGGCGTATGAATATCTCTGGAGCCAGAAGCCCAATCAGTACTGAGCCGAACCAGGCGCTACAGCGAATAGCCTGCATTGTCACGGATCATGCTCCGAGCAGCATGCTCCGCGCCAACGCAGGCTATCGCTGAGCTTAAACGTTCGGCAAAAATGAACGCGGCACTAACAATAGGCGCTCTTGCGCTAATCTTGGCACCAATAGCTTTCACTGCGATGACGGTGATTGAGGCGCGTAGGGTGTTGCGCTTCTTGCGTGCCGGTGTGCGCACTGACGGCGAGATCATCGGGGAGGAGCTTCATGGCGTCAGGTATCGCGCATCTTACCCGGTCGTTCGTTTTCGTGATTCCGATGGCTCTATTCGTCAGTTTCGTTCGCTCATTTCAAAGAAGACAGATCAGTTTATTCATCCAGAGAAGGTCACGGTGATCTATTTGCCGGAGAGCCCCGATATGGCGGAGTTATTTTCCGGATTTCATCCATACAAGCATCTCGTTGGAATCACTTTTGCTTTGATGCTATCGGTAGCCTTCGCAGTCTTCTCATTACCGATGTTCTTCGATTGATGAAACCGGAGACGAACCAACGCGTATGAATATCTCTGGAACCAGAAACCCAATCCTTACTGAGCCGAACCAGGCGCTACAGCGAATAGACTGCATTGTCACGGATTGTGCTCCGAGCAGCACACTCCGCGCCAACGCAGTCTATCGCTGAGCTTAAACGTTCGGCAAAAATATTATGACAAACGAGGAGACAATTCAGCATACCCATAAAGTAGTCGAAAAGGTTCGCTACCTAATCAAATTATGTTCAGCCCTTAACTTGGAGGAGCTCGAAATAGCTATTGCACGCACCGCCGACTTGCTTACCCAGCAGTCTGACGAACTCACGCGTTCGCATCTGGAAACTCTCGGCATTCTATTGGTTCATTATCGTAAAGCTAGAATTGCCGGAATCGCCCCTCGCAGAATTTTAAAGCGGGTTTCTTTGTGGCAGTCGGCAGGCGATTCCAAGTCACTCGATTATTCGATCGAAGTAATGCACTCCCTGCAAATCGATGCCGCCATGTTGTCACTTATAGATCAGGATAAGTTGGGCCACATTATTAGGCTCAACGGACGATGAAGTTGGCGAACCAGCGCGAATGAATATCTCTGGAGTCAGAAATCAAAAACTATACAGCCGAACCAGGCGCTACAGCGAATGGCGAGGCTTGTCACGGATCATGCTCCGAGCAGCATGCTCCGCGCCAAGCCTCGCCATCGCTGAGTTTTAACGTTCGGCAAAATTATACTGTTTCGGATTAGCGTATTTTTATTCGGGTTTGGACTTCTTTTAGTTTTGAAATCGGAACTCCGTTTGTGGATCGCGTCTCCACGGCGTCCGGAGGCCGATGCAGAAATTTAAGACCAGTTTTTATCGTTTGCCGAAAGTGCGGCGGAGCCGCAAAAAAACCTCGTAAAGCGATTATTTTCAGTTTTTTAACGTCTAACTCAAACTTCGGCAATGAATACCAACGGAATTCTGAAACTCGAACCTACTGAGCCGAACCAAGCGCTACAGCGAATAGACGCGCTTGTCACGGTTTGTGCTCCGAGCCGCACAAACCGCGCCAAGCGCGTCTATCGCTGAGCTTTAACGTTCGGCAGAATTATCCAGTCATCGTAATGTAATATCATTAAAAAAATGTTTTCACCTCGTTCGAATGGCGAAAAAATGGCCCAAAGTTTATACTCTACTACCAAAAGAGCACTAGCTTTTTATGATAAGCAAATGCTTGATTCTTTGAATCAGGCAATGAAGGATTTTATATTGCGCCAAGAAATGGTTTTTATTGCAACTTCAGATGCATCTGGAGAATGTGATAGTTCATTTCGTGCAGGCTTGCCTGGTTTTATTCGTGTTCTTGACGAAAAAACATTAATATATCCTGAGTATCGTGGTAATGGAGTGATGGCTAGTATTGGCAATATAATGGAAAATAATCATATCGGAATGATGTTTATCGATTTTTTTGAGAGTACAGTTGGATTGCATGTTAATGGTACAGCTCAAATCCTAGAAAATGATCAACTTTTGGTTCTCACTAATTTACCCGATTCTGTATTGTCGGATTTAAAAGCTAAGGGTGTGCGAAAGCCGGAACGCTGGATTAAGGTTTCTGTATTGGAGGCATATATTCATTGTTCAAAGCATGTTCCACTTTTGGCTAAGCTTGATAAGAAAATTCACTGGGGCACGGACAATAGTATTCATAAAGGTGGCGATTACTTTGGCGTTAATGGTTAATTTTGCGATTGAAATTAGACGCAAAGAAGAATCTAAACCTATGCAGCCGAACCAATGCATATGAATATCTCTGGTGCCAGAAACCCAAACCTTACTGAGCCGAACCAGGCGCTACAGCGAATGAACATGCTTGTCACGGATCGTGCTCCGAGCAGCACGCTCCGCGCCAAGCACGTTCATCGCTGAGCTTAAACGTTCGGCAGAATTAACGGAAATCGTGTTCGTTTTTTTTCAGTTGCGGCAGGAGCCGCCCAAAGCCCGTTTTTCGGTGCAAGCAACAATTCGAGTGCTTGACATAGAAGGACTTCTAATCTACAAAAAGTCCACTTTTTTTCAGATAGGCCGGTTTAAAACCTGCC
This sequence comes from Opitutus sp., assembly GCA_024998815.1. Classification (NCBI taxonomy): domain Bacteria; kingdom Pseudomonadati; phylum Verrucomicrobiota; class Opitutia; order Opitutales; family Opitutaceae; genus Opitutus; species Opitutus sp. The sequence continues at coordinate 1,697,440 of JACEUQ010000001.1, read as the reverse complement.
TATCTTGACTTTCTTACAACTACACAACGTTCGGCAAAAATAACCGGTTTCGGAATAGCGTATTATTATTCAGGTATGGACTTCGTTTGTTTTAAAATCCGAACTCCGTTTGTAGATCTAGTCTCCATGGCGTCCGGAGGCCGATGCTGAATTTCCGGCATAGTTTATAGAAATTGCTGAAAGTGCAGCGGAGCTGCGAATTAAGACTGGTCAATTTACAGATTTAAGTTTTTTTAATCCCAAATATGGCTCAAATGTTGCTTAAAGCGGTACGTAACGGGGCGAAGCCATCCACAGAAACTCAAACTACTGAGCCGAACCAAGCGCTACAGCGAATAGCCACGCTTGTCACGGTTCATGCTCCGAGCCGCATGAACCGCGCCAAGCGCGTCTATCGCTGAGCTTAAACGTTCGGCAAAAGAAATCATGCACGCATACGCTCCACTCCTCGCACTCGTCTTGTTGCTAACCTGGGGATGCAGCACATCTGAATCGCTCGTGGAGTGGAAGGCGCTCAAGCAAGATTCCAGCTGGCCCGTAGTAAGAGCCGCAGCGCAAAGCGAAATCCGAACAAGGGAAGGCCGACTTGGATGGAGTTTCGTTCTCAGCGATAAAGACTCGGACGCGCTCTATCCAAAGAAAAAGACCGAGAAGAATTGGATCGTCCGCGCGTGCGCAGATTATCCCGGTAATAGTTATGGGGAGATTGTGGAGATGGAGATTTCCAGCAGTGGACAGGTGCTCAGATATTCCCGGCTCTGGGAGAAGAAAACTGTGCCGAACCAGCCTTTATAGCGCATGAATACCTCTGGACCCAGAAACCGAAAAACTATACAGCCGAACCAGGCGCTACAGCGAATGAACTGCATTGTCACAGATCGTGCTCCGAGCAGCACGCTCTGCGCCAACGCAGTTCATCGCTGAGCTTAAACGTTCGGCAAAAACATGAACCAAGTCATCGACAAGACAATCGAGGTTTTTGTAGACTGCTCAAAAATGGTCGCATCATCAGCTGATCGTGATTTGATCTCGAGGCAGATCAATTTTCTGCGAGATATTAAGGATTCTTTATCGAAATATGGCACCATGCGCCATAAATTATCGACATTTGAGAAGTTGATTTCTGACCCGTGGATGGAAGATTCGTTTGTATATAATAATCTTTATGCTGCATGGTCGGAATTTAAGGAATCTTACAGAAAGGAAGTTGGTGGAATGACGGTCAATGAGCGCCTTTGCCATATGGGGTTGATGGATGAATTTGACGCGTGTCATTCTAGTCCGGCTAAGATGAGGTCGGTTTTAGCCGCAGTTTTTTTGTCGCCTGAAAATATTGAGGCCATAATCAATAGCCGTTGATTGCGTTTTTCTTCGGAATACTGAAACCACTGCGATCAAATGCGCATGAATATCTCTGGAGCCAGAAACTCAAACCTTACTGAGCCGAACCAGGCGCTACAGCGAATGAACATGCTTGTCACGGATCGTGCTCCGAGCAGCACGCTCCGCGCCAAGCACGTTCATCGCTGAGCTTAAACGTTCGGCAGAAATAACCAATGTATAAGCCACGCAAAACTTCTTCGCTTTCGCCAACATTCGATGCTGATGGGCTTAAACTCTACACTATTTCTGCAAGCGGAGCCGAAGTTGATGCTAGTCGTTATCAGGATAGGTTGGCTTTCGTGAAGTCCCAGAAGAAAATAGATTCCGCCACGCCTGGATTCGCTATTTTGCATGACGGTGCCACTTGCGAATATTTAATTGTTGGTTGGTGGCGGAATAATAATGAGCTTTTCGTGAGTGTGTCAGTGAAAGAGCCTGATGTTTGGGTTGAAGACTTGACGAAGTATTCATTTTGCGTCTGGGATTTGGATATTATCTGGCATGAACGGAATAGTTTTATTCGCCACCTTTACTCGGGAACAACGGATTTAGATGCATACAGAAAAGATACAAAATGAGCCGAACCAGGCGCTACAGCGAATGAACGCGCTTGTCACGGATCGTGCTCCGAGCAGCACGCTCCGCGCCAAGCGCGTTCATCGCTGAGCTTAAACGTTCGGCAAAAATAATATGAAACGACCTTCTTCTGATTTTCGTGGACGCGTGAGTTTTATTTCGGAGAAAGATGGCGGAAGGAAAAGTTTAGTTCGCCAAGGTTATCGCCCTGATTTGGCCTATAAAAATGATGTCGATGGTCTTTTTATGATCTGGCCGCGCTTTTTGGATGCCTCATTCCACGAATTGCCCGAACAATCCGAAGTTCCGAATTCGTCACATGCAGATTTCACAATATTGAGTGATGAATTACGAAATGAAGTTCATCGCCAGAATATTCGAATCGGAACTGAATTTTGGGTTTGCGAGGGAACCAGGAAAGTTGGCGAAGTTGTAGTTACCGAAATTTTCGAATCACTGAAATGAAAACTATACAGCCGAACCAGGCGCTACAGCGAATGAAGTGCATTGTCACGGATCGTGCTCCGAGCAGCACGCTCCGCGCCAACGCACTTCATCGCTGAGCTTAAACGTTCGGCAAAAATAATGCCAGTAAATCGATTTAATCATAGTGCCCGTAAACTCTAAACTAAATATGACGCATGATATTTCAGAAATTTATGACATGGTTAACACCGCCATGATGATGGTAGGCGAAGAACCGTTTTTGCGTGAGAAACATGAGAGTGATCAAGCTGAGCTGAAATCTCTTATTTCACGATATGTGGCACGACTTAGAGTTCGTCAGCCGAAGTACGCTATTTTGCCAGATGACGCCTTGCCCGACGCTGTTTTGTTTACTCTTCGTCAATCGCTTTCTGTTGCAGTTTGAAATGTGTAATCTTTGAATATTTACTCGTCGATTGCATGTTCAGAAATAGTTTATTCGTGGCGATTTCAGTTTTACAGCGATCATCAAACACCAAGCGCGAATGAATATCTCTGGAGCCAGAAACCCAAACCCTCAATCGCCGAACCAGGCGCTACAGCGAACGGAATGGCTTGTCACGGATTGTGCTCCGAGCAGCACACTCCGCGCCAAGCCACTCCGTCGCTGAGCTTTAACGTTCGGCAAAAATAACCGGTTTCGGAATAGCGTATTATTATTCAGGTATGGACTTCGTTTGTTTTAAAATCCGAACTCCGTTTGTAGATCTAGTCTCCATGGCGTCCGGAGGCCGATGCTGAATTTCCGGCATAGTTTATAGAAATTGCTGAAAGTGCAGCGGAGCTGCGAATTAAGACTGGTCAATTTACAGATTTAAGTTTTTTTAATCCCAAATATGGCTCAAATGTTGCTTAAAGCGGTACGTAACGGGGCGAAGCCATCCACAGAAACTCAAACTACTGAGCCGAACCAAGCGCTACAGCGAATAGCCACGCTTGTCACGGTTCATGCTCCGAGCCGCATGAACCGCGCCAAGCGCGTCTATCGCTGAGCTTAAACGTTCGGCAATATAAAACCATGAGCGAACAACTTCTAATTAGCCTTTGCGGCGGCTTTATCCTTATCGCATTCACTGAGGCGCTTCTGTTGGTCAAGGCGCATCGCCAAAACGCAGACATCAAAACAAAAAACTCTGAACTTACTCAGAAGATCGCAAAGATGGAGGAATCCCACCTTGATACCCTCCGCGCTATAAAAGAGCGTCATAATGAAGAGGCAGAAGGGGAAAATGAGATAATTGATAAATTGTCGAAGATTGTTCATAAAGAAGGAGAGCCGAAAACAGTGTATATTCCTATTTCGGAACGCCGGAAAGGCGCTGGGGGTGGATATATTATATTTCGAGCGTAATGAAAATGAAAACTGAGCCGAACAAAGCGCTACAGCGAATTCCGAGGACTGTCACGCCCTGTGCTCCGAGCCGCACAGGTCGCGCCATTCCTCTTCATCGCTGAGCTTGAGCGTTCGGCAAAATTAAAGACATTGGTGCGCGACACGGTGCATTCGAATATCAAAACTAATCGACTAGTTTTTAGAATGCCCGTACGAAGCCTACGTTTTACTCCCTAAAGATTTTACCTAATCCAGTTTCACGTGCCTGCGACACATGAAGAAGAAACAAATTAAAAACAAAGATTATCGGATTGAGAAATGTTTTGTTAATGGGAAGCTCAAGCGATGGAAGATTCCTCTCGTAGAAGGTTTGCCGGTCGATGAGTTTATTCGCCGGAACGCTTGTGATATTTATTTGTCGCAGGAAGGTCATTGGGACATTATTTCCGAGCGCCAGAACCGAAACAATAATCCCGATTTAATTGGTGAATGAATCACTACTCTGAAATATAAACCACTGAGCCGAACCATTGCGTATGAATATCTCTGGAGCCAGAAACCCAAGCAGTACTGAGCCGAACCAGGCGCTACAGCGAATGAACATGCTTGTCACGGATCGTGCTCCGAGCAGCACGCTCCGCGCCAAGCACGTTCATCGCTGAGCTTAAACGTTCGGCAAAATTATGAGCCTATTTCGTGACATCAAAAGTAAGCCATTGCTTCACGCGAAAAGTTTTCTGTTTTTGCTTATCGGCCTTTTGGCGGGCGGGACGATTTTATTCGAAAGCCAAAATTTTCGTACCGCTTTTCTGTTGGCCACTACGATTTGGGGTTTTTGCAGGTTTTATTATTACTTGTTTTACGTTCTTGAAAATTATATTGGCCGTAATCAGAAATACGCCGGAATTTGGGACGCGATAAGGTTTATTTTTAAGCGATAGCCAAACTTCAGAATCAATGCATTCACAGAATTCAGAAACCCAAGCTACTGAGCCGAACCAGGCGCTACAGCGAATGAGCATGCTTGTCACGGATTATGCTCCGAGCAGCATACTCCGCGCCAAGCACGCTCATCGCTGAGCTTAAACGTTAGGCAATAAATCATAATCTATGACTAAACTTGATTTGAAATTTCGCACCGACAAATTTCGGCTTACGGGTCAACTCCCGCCAGGTTGCAATGCCGGCAACCCGATGTATGGTGAAGATATGGCCAAATGGATAGTGCAAGAACTGCCCGGTTGGGAACTAGATTATCTAGAGGAAGATTGGGGTTGGGCTGTCCTTTCTGGTGAGTGCCCTGATATCGACGATCCAAGGCGGTTAGTCTGTCATGAGATTTGTGTCTACGCCTATCCTGATGACGCCGAGCACGCTTTAGGATCAAATTTGGGCGACTGGATGCTTAGCATATCCAAAAGAGAAAAACGGGAGGTTAGAGTTTTTGGGTTGTTCAAGAGTAAAAAATGGATCGATACAGAGTATGACTCCAAACTAGCAGAGGAGCTTGTTTTGGCCTTAAGTAAGTTCGGCATCACGGTTACAAATACTTCAAATGATAAAAAGTAGAAATGAGCCTAACAAGGCGCTACAGCGAATGAACACGCTTGTCACGGATCGTGCTCCGAGCAGCACGCTCCGCGCCAAGCGCGTTCATCGCTGAGCTTAAACATTAGGCAAAAATATGAAGGCCTTGCTATTAATCGATATTCAAAAGGGGTTTGATCACCCAAAATGGGGCGTGCGTAATAATCCCGATGCAGAAAAAAATGCACAAAAGCTATTATTCCATTTCAGGGAGCGACGCTTGCCGGTATTTCACATACGACATGATTCAACAGAGGCTGAATCCCCTTTGCGTCCTGATCGTGCTGGTAATGAAATCAAGGATATAGTCCAGCCAATCGTCGGCGAAGAGGTTATTGGAAAGACTGTGAACAGTGCTTTTATTGGGACTTCTCTTTATGAAAAATTGAAGTTACTTGGTGTGGATAAGCTCGTGTTAGCAGGTCTTACGACGCCGCATTGTATTTCTACCTCGGCCCGAATGGGGGCAAATTTAGGTTTTGAGGTAATAGTAATTTCTGATGCGACGGCAGCTTATGAATGGATTGCCCACGATAAAAGTAATGTTTCAGCTGAAGATATGCACTTTTATTCGCTAGCGGCATTGAATGGTGAATTCGCAACCATAAATAATACTGTAGATATAATTGAAAACCACGGAGCCTAACCAGGCGCTACAGCGAACGAACATGCTTGTCACGAATCGTGCTCCAAGCAGCACGCTTCGCGCCAAGCACGTTCGTCGCTGAGCTTAAACGTTAGGCAATCAAGCCATGTCAAAGCTGTGCCGCGACATGCCAGTCCCAAGCCTGGAAAGACCATCGTCAAATTGAGAGGGATCTAATATAGCCAGTAACCAAAAACTATGAAACCTCAAAAAAGAACCATCAGCGCTCTATCACTCATTGCCTTTGCGGCACTACTTCTTGGCGGCTGCACTACAGCAGGACCTTATGTTACCAATATATCCTCAGATGGTAAAGGGAATATTATAGTAGAAAAAAACACTATCCACATGAATGCGTTCATGGGGACGGTTTCGTCCGGAGGCGTTCCGACCACATACACGATTCGCGTTGTCCCTTAATATAAAAACTGAGCCTAACCAGGCGCTTCAGAGAACGACCATACTTGTCACGGATCGTGCTCCGAGCAGCACGCTTCGCGCCAAGTATGGTCCTCTCTGAGCTTGGACGTTCGGCAAAAATTATGAAAAACAAATACGGCACCGCAGCTATGACAGTATCTATACTGCTCATTTTGCTCAGCTCGGTTTTGCTGTGCTCCTGCCCAATTATAACGGCCTTAGCGGGTATCTTCGCTATTGTCGCAGTTATTCTTACTAGCAGAATTAAGCGTTTAATTTCAGTTTTCTTAGTGCTCGCGGGTTTTTCTGCAGCTTATTTTGATTACAGAAATGAAGGCAGCGTTCATGAAAGAGCCAGAGAAGCTGTCAGGCGTGCTGAAGAAAGAACCAAAGCTGACCAGCAAACTCAAAAGCCTTAAAACGATTGCGCAGCCGAACCAAGGCGTATGAATATCTCTGGAGCCAGAAACCCAAACCGTACTGAGCCGAACCAGGCGCTACAGCGAATGACCACGCTTGTCACGGATCGTGCTCCGAGCAGCACGCTCCGCGCCAAGCGCGTTCATCGCTGAGCTTAAACGTTCGGCAGATTTATTCGGAATAGTATTCTCTTGGTTTCAGTTTTTAAGAATTGTTTTCGCCTAGTTTCAGTTTTCGTAAAGTTTATCGCCCGAGCTCGTGTTTTTGCTTATCTATAGTAGTCGTTTGTTTTTGAATCGTTTTTTGAAGTCGAGACTTCTTCTGAAATGCGAATTTTACGCCAAAAAAATTTTTTCTAAGACAGGTAGTTGCCGCGAAGCGGCAAAAAATTAAAATAACGACCTAAAATCCCTAAAAAAAATCGCCCACGCGTATGGAAGTAAAAGTAAATTTTGAAGTTTATGGTGGCGCGGCGAAAAACTAGCGACACAAAGTTACGGAGCCGAACCAAGCGCTACAGCGAATGAACATGCTTGTCACGGATTATGCTCCGAGCAGCATACTCCGCGCCAAGCACGTTCATCGCTGAGCTTTAACGTTCGGCAAAATAGACGGATTTGCATTTGTTTCCGTAACGTAACAATATCGACTGGTTATTGACTGGTGCCCGAGGCCGCTTGCATTCTAATTATTAGCACCAAGCACGTTCATCGCTGAGCTTAAACGTTCGGCAAAGAAAGAAAAAATCTATCGGCGCATTTTGTAATATAATTTCCCCGCAATAATACTAAATTAATATGAAAAAAACGTCTAATCCAAATGCATCTAAAACAACGGAAGGAATTTCCTCGAATCGGAAGTCTCCTCCTGAGCTATTTGTCCAAAAACCGAGACCAGACCTTAATGGTAAACGCGTTAAGCTTCCTGGTGACGACAACCCAAAAGTTTGGTTGATAGATAATGGTTATCGCCGCCTCATTCCATCAATGGGCACATACGAAAATCTATTCGGTAAGAGTACGGCTGATATCATAAGAGATATTGACATAGATAAGATACCCGAAGCCTTACCAATCTCAGATGGCGCGATTCTAGCTTGCGGTTTTGGCACGAGTCCAGTCTATCTTATTGATGCCGGTTGCAAGCGCTGGGTTATAACGGGGGAGATTATGAATCAATATCGGTTCCCTGTGCGTAGTGTTCAATTTGTCCCCCCAATATTGCTATTTTCTATACCAAGCGGAGCGGTTCTTGATTCGTAATATTGTAACTAGATCCCGCTTAGGGCCAGAGTTTCAAGCGTGTTATGATTGGAATGGCTGGCCCTTTTCGTTTTTGCGGATGACTCCGAAATCGAAACCACAGAGCCGAACCAGGCGCTACAGCGAATGAACGTGCTTGTCACGGATCGTGCTCCGAGCAGCACACTCCGCGCCAAGCACGTTCATCGCTGAGCTTTAACGTTCGGCAGAATTAAGACCATTTCGGAATTAGTAATGCGAATCGCTAAAAACTGCGTTTATTTACTAACTCTGAATATGCGTATGAGCATCGAGACGGCGGCGAGGACGCCGATTCAGAATCGGAAGGTTCACGCGGAATCGGATTTCGGAATTCGGATTCGCGAAATAATGATTCAGGTTTGCGAATTCGGAAATAAGGCACCGTTAAGCGAAAGCCGAAAGACTTCGAATGGTTGAAATCGGACTCGCAAATTGATCATTTTCAATTTTTAAAAGACCAAACAAACGAAGGCGCATGAAAGTCTCTGGAACCAGAACCAATCTTACGGAGCCGAACCAGGCGCTACAGCGAACGAACATGCTTGTCACGGATCGTGCTCCGAGCAGCACGCTCCGCGCCAAGCACGTTCGTCGCTGAGCTTAAACGTTCGGCAAAATTAAAAAATGGAAATATCACCTGAACTCAGTGCCTCGCTGGCAAAATTGGCTAGCACCGCAAAAAATTTTAACTTGGGGCTCAGTAGCCCTTGGATGAATCATCTTGCCGAGCATACGACTCTTCCAGAATTCGTAATCCCCAAGATCACCAGTCACGCTGAATCCACGTTCACAGCTCTTAGCGAAGCAATCAATGATCTTAAGTCGAGTGCTCCTAAGGATCACGACGTTATCGTTCACGCTTTTGGTATTTATGTTCATAGTATTTTTCTGAAAGAGCCGCACACTTTATTATTTAAGGGGATGGATACTAGCGGAAATAATACATTTGTTGTTGCCCATTTTACACAGGTGGTTGCAAGTGTCATTTATATGAAACCAACGGTAGAAAGAGAGCGAGTTATCACTGGATTTTATCGAGGTTCTCAAAATGAAGAATGAGCTGAACCATTGGCGTATGAATATCTCTGGAGCCAGAAACTCAATCCGTACTGAGCCGAACAAAGCGCTACAGCGAATAAACATGCTTGTCACGGATTATGCTCCGAGCAGCATACTCCGCGCCAAGCACGTTTATCGCTGAGCTTAGACGTTCGGCAAAATTAATCGGAATAGTTTTTTTAAGTTTTATTTGCCGTATATACCAATTTCTTGTTTAATAATTAATAATCAAAAACCTCGCACCAATGAACGATTACATATGGCTTGTCTGGATAGTTGGCATTATTTGTTACACTGTTTACAAGGTTCTCGCTTTACGCTCTCAGTCGTCGAACCGTTATGAAGAACTAAAGACGCTTAGTGAACTGCGCGATAAAGGCGTTATTAGCCAAGCAGAATTTGATGCCAAGAAGTCTATTATTTTAAAGTAATTCTACGATTCAACACAGATCCTCAAACGCCGAAACCAAGCGTATTAATATCGCTGGAGCCAGAACCAATCTTACTGAGCCGAACCAGGCGCTACAGCGAATGAACGTGCTTGTCACGGATTATGCTCCGAGCAGCATACTCCGCGCCAAGCACGTTCATCGCTGAGCTTGAACGTTCGGCAAAAATATCAAAATGACAAATAGTGACTTTACTGGTAAATTTGCGTGGCTAAAAAAACTTGGCTACGTAGGTTGCGTTGGACTTCTACTACTCGGGCTTGGTGCGATATTCAAAATTACGCCCCTCATGGTTCTGGGTGGTATTGCATTGGTTCCGGTTTTATTGTTTTCATATGTTCTTACGTTTTTACATTGGAAAGAACGTTACATCGGAGGGCAAAGCACCCTTTGGGGCGTTCTTTTGGCTTTAGAGACTTCCGGCTGGTTTAAGATCGTTTATTTATTCCGGCATATAATTCCTGATATTCGTAAGACCGGAAGATACGCGAAATGATGTTTGATCTACGGCACTCAAAAATTTGCGAATGAATATCTCTGGAGCCAGAAACCCAATCTTTACGGAGCCGAACCAGGCGCTACAGCGAATGAACTGCATTGTCACGGATTGTGCTCCGAGCAGCACACTCCGCGCCAACGCAGTTCATCGCTGAGCTTAAACGTTCGGCAAAATTAAAACCCACTATGCCAAAATTAAAGTCTATCGCACGTGGATTATCGGCTGCTGCTGCGTCAATTAAGAATGATGGCCTGATGATTCCCGTGCCTCCTGAAAAAGAGGAATTTACAAGGGCTGGTAAGTTGGTGAAGTGTTCACATTGCGAGTGCGTAAAATTTGATCCTCGGCCATACAAGCTTTCCACTACGTTTAATCATGGTTTTTGGGCTGACGATGCGACTGCTTTGGTTTGTAAGCAGTGTTCCAAGATTGAATGGTTTTTGGGCGATTTTTAGATTTTATTGCGTATGAAAATCGCTGGAGCCAGAAGCCCAAACCTTACCGAGCCGAACCAGGCGCTACAGCGAATGAACATGCTTGTCACGGATCGTGCTCCGAGCAGCATGCTCCGCGCCAAGCACGTTCATCGCTGAGCTTAAACGTTCGGCAGAAATAAAAACAATCATGATACAACTAATATATTTTAGTAACGCGTCTAGTTCGGTTTCTTCGGTGGATATTCGCAATATACTTGCTGTTGCGCGCCGTCGTAATTGTGCCGAAGGATTAACTGGGGTTCTTTTTTATGGTGGCGGAAGGTTTATGCAAGTTTTGGAGGGCGAGGAAGTGCTTGTCGAAAAGTTGTATGGCGGTATAAAGCTGGATCCGCGTCATTCTTTATTGCGACTTATCTCTAAAAAGGTGATTCAGGAACGCGATTTCGCTGATTGGACTATGGCTTTCCGTGATACTAGTACATTGACAAGTATAGAAATGGAGGGATTTAACGATGTCTTAAGTCCTGATTTTGATTTATCTAGTATTTCTCGTTCAAGGATTGGGCGATTGGTTACTTCTTTTAAGTTGTATGCCAAAATGTCTGATTGATGCTAAATGTGAATTTGAGGTTTAACGGAAATTAAAACGATTGAGCCGAACCAAGCGCTACAGCGAATGAACATGCTTGTCACGGATTATGCTCCGAGCAGCATACTCCGCGCCAAGCACGTTCATCGCTGAGCTTAAACGTTCGGCAAGAATGACTAAAAACACATTGTAATCGTTAGTAATATTGAAACTTAACCCCCCAATTTTTTGTGAGTAAAAAATTAAAGAAAGACGATTTGCAGCAGTTTAATGCATTTATCGCCAGCATTGTTGCCAAAAGTCGCTTAGATCCCGCCTTGCCTGAAATCGGAATCCATTATTCTCGGTTATTGGCGCAGGGAATTCAGGAGGTAGATGTTATCAGATTAGTTGGTTCAACACTTCTGGCCCATTTATGTTTAGAGGCAAAGACGCATGTTCCTGTTGACCGAGGACGATTGCGATTTGAGTTGTCGAAATTACCCTACTGCGAATTATTTGGTGCGGATCGTTTTATAGATCTTACTAAAATAATGAAGCCATAAGCTCAATTTATAAATTTTTGCGTATGAATATCGCTGGAGCCAGAAACCCAAACAGTACTGAGCCGAACCAAGCGCTACAGCGAACGAACATGCTTGTCACGGATTGTGCTCCGAGCAGCACACTCCGCGCCAAGCACGTTCGTCGCTGAGCTTAAACGTTGGGCAAAAATAAAACTTTATGTCGGAATCATATCAACAAGAAATCCTACGTCTTATTACGTCAGGTCCCTTTGGGATCGACACTGAAACACGCATTGAGGGGCGAACTCCTTCCACGGCTAGTTCTGAATTTCTGACCAATAAGGAACAGGGTGATTGGGCAGAGCGAGTTGTTTTTGGTGCAATTAATGAAAACTCTGCTGATTATGTTGCAGTCAAATATGGCAGAGATGATACTCTTGCTGCTGGCGACGAAGGTTTTTCTGATTTTTTTCAGGCGTATAAGGATGAATTAAATAATATAGGGAAAAAGCCGGATTTATTAATATTTAAGCGAAGTGATTTTGATGCGTTGAATCCATCTGATCTTGATGATGATGATGTAGTGAAAAAGGCGGTCGCCGCAATAGAAGTTAGGTCGAGTAGTTTTTTGGCTAATAAATACTCTACATACATGGATAATCGCAGCAAGAATGCTGCTGAGGAATGTGCGCGCATTAAGGCGATAATAATTCAGGAACCATATATAGAGCCTGTCCCAAATTTCCGGATTTTTAAAAAGTGCGCAGAGGTCCATTGGGATTGCGGGCGAACGAGGTGGCACGAATCACCCCAGCGACGTTAAACGGCGGCCCGAATCGATTTTTCCCGCCCCCAAGCGCGGTAGTAAGGTACGGCAAAGCCGGGGCGAGCCCCAGGGTTATTCACATTTTTGCCGGAAAATTGAATTAAGCGGCCAGCGGAAGTGTTATTTCCTCGGCAAGGATTCGTGACACCAGCCAGAGGTTGTGACCGAGTACACTCCAACCCACCGAACGGTAGCGGTTGGCAAACCCTTTACAGCGCAAGCGTCCGCCGAGGCGTTGTTTGAGGATCGCAATGCGCGCTTCGGTCGCCGAACGGCGCCGCTGCAATTGGGCGAAGCGTTTTTCGCTCAAACGCTCCTTGAGCGCGTGCGGATCACGCGGGCATACCGCATCGTAAACGTCTTGTTGCTTGAGCATTGCGGAAGTTTTTTTGGTGGCGAAGCCGCGGTCGGTGCCGACCGCGCTAATCGGCGCACTCAGGTCAAAGCGGTTCTGCCGCGCCAGGCTTTCCTCGAGTTGGCACCATTCTGCCGGAGCCGCGCCCTGGTAGAGTTGCCAGTCGGTGATTAAACCGGAGAGCGCCTCGCTCAACAGCAACGAGTTGCCAAACTCGACTTGGCTCCCTGCTTTGCCGCGAACCAGTACGTTCACATCAAGTTCATGCACGCTGAGGATCTTTTGGTCGTTGGGCACCGGGCGTCCGCCGATGATGCGCTCGTGGGCCTGCTTGATGACGGCGGGCAGTTGGCCGAGCATAGCGTCGATGCGGGTGGTTATCCGCTTGGTTTGGCGTTGGCTGTAATGGGTTTGGCTATACTTCTGCGCCAACAGGTCGCGGTGGCGGCGGGCATGTTCTCCGATCGTGCGTAACAGCGTCTTCATCTTGCGCAGGATCTGTTTACGCGCGCGCTTGGCGTCGTTGCGGCGGCCTGCGTGGGTCATTGACATGCACAACTTGTTCATCTGCTTGGCAAAGCACTCCGGCTCTTCAGGCATACGGTGGAGCAGTCCAGCGCGGCGGATTAAAATCATGGCCTTGAGCAAAGTCTTGGACACATCACGCAACAGCACCCAGTCCACCGGGAAGTGGATGTTGGTCTCCAAGCACGTGCCGTCGATGAGGCAAACATCCATGTCCAGCGGCGCGCTCAACCCGAGTTCAGTGGCGCGATCCTTCTCGCCGCACATCTCCACCAACACTTGCCCCATCCAGCGCACCTGTTCGGCGGTGAAAAACTTCGAGGCCCGCTCCAGCACACTTTTGGACGCCCCCTTGATTCCCTCAAGCGTGCGAACACCGCAAAAATCCGCCAGTAAATCACTTGAGGCAATGCTACGGGAAAGCTCGCGAAAGGATATGTTGCCCAAATGCACCCGCAACACTTCAAAGCGTAACGCTTTGAGCGCAAACTCCATACGCTGGCGTAGTTGTGCGACACTGGCTTGGCCTGCCCCCGCCTTGGCAAAGTCCATCGCCATCGTCTCCAAGTGGCTGCCACGCAACAACGCGTCGAGTCCTTCCAATTGCTGGCGAAACTCGGCGTAATCTTTATTGGCACCGACTGGCGTTAGCGCCGGACGCAACCAGCGTTGCAGGGCAATGGCCGAGGTGGCGGATACGGGTTTTGACTTCATGGCCGATTATAGCGGCTTTTTTTTGACCAAAACCAGGGAATTACCCCTCTTTAGGCATCATTAAACTTATGCTAATAGTTCACTGCTAAGTTTTTATGCTTTCGGGACAGGCTCTAAACTAAGGGGAGGTGACGGCGGAAAAAAGTCTGGGAATTGCCATACTACAACAAGCGACATCTTAGAGGGTGCAGGAGGATCTGTGCCCAAAGATTGGGATCCTCCTGGTTTGGACTGGGGGCTTAGAAATGAATAATTACATCAAAACGTTAGGACTTGCAGTCCTGTGTGCGGGAATTGGGATCCTCCTGGTTTGGACTGGGGGCTTAGAAATGAATAATTACATCAAAACGTTAGGACTTGCAGTCCTGTGTGCGGGATTGGCTTGGCTCCATCTCCGATATTCGGCCGATAAAACGGCTGCGTTGGTCGGGTATATTGTTTCTGTGTTCTTAGTTCCCGCGTGCGTATATATTATACTCACTTGGCTTAGCGGCCTTCTTAATAACACCCCTTGGTGGTTTCATGTAATATGCCTCATCGTTGTTTATATTCCTGTCCTGCTGATATTTAATGTAAGATACGATTCCTGACAGACGGACGAGCCTAGATTCAGATAGGCCATTAAAATGGGGTCGGGGCGTTACCTGGATACAAAATGCGTAAAACCAGTATAAATGACATTGCCGGTAACGCCGCCAACGGCAATCAAGGCGACCGCCGATTGAGCCAGTTTCGTTACCGCAAACCCGGTGGAGCGTAACTTAGCCAGTTTGACTACAATTTGGGAAAGGTGGTTAAAGCGCCACTTGCGATATTTATCTGTGTACTGGCCGTGTTTTTTGGTTTTTTGTATTCGCAAGACCCCGAAGATCCAAGCGACACGCCGCGCGCCGCTGCTATTTCTGCGAAATATTAAACTCGGTCACCCACGCATTGTCCTCTTTCCGCCATTCGATGGGCTCGGTTTTGATACCGAAAGCACGGCGGAGGGCCTGGCTGAGGCGGCCCTTGGTCTTTTTGGTGGCGTCGTGTTTTTTGGCGTCGATCCAGCCGAAATGCCCACCGCATTCGGCCAGTTTTTGGAGTAATCCCCATTGTTGATCCGGGCGCTGGGTACGGGTGTCCAATAAACCGAGGTCGTGGGCGGTGATACGCTGCCGTACTCCCCGTACCTGCACGGTGGCGACGTGGCTGTCGTTGCCATTGAAAGTAAGGGCGACTTCGCCCCAGCGCGTACCCTCCGGCACGGTCAACGCAGTGCAGGTTTTTTTCCCAATCAGGGATTCAGCCATTTCCGCGATGGCTTCGGCGGCGTCGGGCGTTGCCATGATTCCGGTCGGGCGGAAGAAGAGAAGGTTTTCGAGAACGCGGTAGGGCCAGCCTTGGTGGTGTAGGCGCGCCACGACCGAAGGTGTGAGGTTGGTGGCTGTCGGAAAAAGGAGAATGGGTTTGGTGGTGAGGTGGCGCGTGAGTTTATCAACGGCCGCCTCGGGGTCGCGGGTGCGGACAAGCAGCACTTGGGTGGTGCGGCCGTCCTCTCCGCTCAGGGTGGCGATGGGAAGTACTTTGGCGGGGACCGTGTCGGCGGCTGAGGTGAGCGGTTGCAGCCCTAGCGCGGAGGCGAGGGCTGCGGCGAGTTTTAGGTCGTTAAGGCCGTAGAGGACGATCTCGTCGGCGGTGAAGGCGCGTCGTTCACAGTGGCCCTCATCACAAATGCCGACGATGGTATCGTCGTCGTGTTCGACGATGCGGTAACGGCAACCACAACCGCGAAACGTTCGCTCACAGGGGATGGTGGTAGCCCGTTCAGCGCGCGGGGTGAGGTAGGGCCGGAGTAAGGCTAGCTCCTCCTCACCGAGTCCTTTTTGCCAATGGGGAAGCGTCAGGGCTTCCGTGCCGACGATTTCAAGCGATCTCCAGATGGGCGACATCTTGAACCTCCTTGGGCGGGAGTTCGGTTTTGGCGAATTCGCGCAGGGTCAGCCATTCGCTGACCACGCGGCTGTCTTCATCGTGTTCGTAGCTGGTTTGGTTGTGGGGTTTTATGGTCACCCGACGGGGCTTGGGGTCGTTTTTGAAGTGAAACAGCAGGACCGCGCGCAGCAGCCGTAGCTCGGTGTTGAGTTCGATGTGATCTTCATCGAGCGCGGCGAACACGTCGGGTGCCTTGGTACTTTTTTTGCGTACAACGGCCAGGCCGGCTTCGTAGTGGAGTTCGATCAAGTGAACCGAGTGGATACCAGGAACGTCGGTGCAGACGAGCGAAGCGCGGCCGAGGTTGCGGAGCGGATCGAGCGTGAAACGGGTGCAGTCCTCAAAGTGAGTTTCACGGCCATAAATGACGAAACCAAAAAGAGCGCTGTACATGCGTGTGGCGCGGACTCCCTCGGCGTGGATGTGGAGGTGTTCGTTGTCAGGATCGACGACGATCACGTCGAAGGCCTCGGCGTAGAACCCAGCTGATTCGCCGCGGCCGTCGGCGGAGAGTGTGGCGATGCGCTTAAATCCGTCGCCTCGGCGGATGATAAACCAGTGTTCTTTTCCGCGCTGGTGGGCGAAGACCAGGCAACCGGAGGGACGGTGGTTTTTGAGAAAGAACACTTCGATGGACTGGCGAAGCTGGTTGAGCACCGAGTCGTTAGCTGGGCGCATGGGACTGGTCTTGCGAAAGGTACGGGCGGCGTGGGTGGCAAAGGAACGGGTGCGAAGGTGCACGCGCTCAATGTAGAGTTGGCGGGCTTTGTCCGGTGCGCGCAGCCAAAGGGTTAGCGCGAGGTCGGCGAGGGAGGCGTCGGGCGGGATCGGGATGCCGGATTGGGTGAGTGTGTGCCACAGCTCCTCGGTCGGATCGGGTTCGGCGAGCACCGACACGGTGAACAACGCTTCGACCAACGCAGTTGGGGTGGTAGGGTCGTTGTTGAGCAATTCGGCAAGCAGCGGGCCACAGGCGGCGAAACGGTTCTCGTTGGTGCCGAGGGCGTCGAGATCCAGTCCGGCGGCGATCAGGAACGCGGGGAAGCGTTCGAGGAGTTCGCCAAGCAGTTCGGGTGCGATGGAGCGCAGTAAATCGGGGCGAGTAAACCGGATGGAACGAGGATCAGACATGGAGAGGCAACAAACACAGGTGGACGGGCGGAGGTGAAAAACGGTCACCGTTGACCGGCGCGGAAAAGCGCACGGCCGGAGAAAGGGACGCGCCACACCGCGAGAAGGAGGGAAAACCCTTAAACCCGCGTTGCCGTTAGCCCATACAAGCCCCAAGCGGTTGTGGGGTGTGAACCCTTGTTGGCTTGAATCAATGGATTACGTTTTTTTAAAATTTTTAATAATAGGCACTTAAGTTGTTTAGTTAATTAGCGATTAACTTAGGTTTTACGGGAACCGAGGTCGGGATTTGGATACTATCCGAGGGCCCAAATTGCTCCGACAAAGCTCCAGCACTCGACTCCCTGCGCAGGGAATCGACGGAATGCGACGGAATGCAACTCAGGCGCGAACTCGGGCGCGGATGCGGGTCTTTTCGTTCACAAACTCGCGGACGCGGTCGGGGCAGAAGCGGACAAGGCGGCCGATGTAGGTGCAGGGAAGGCCGCCACGGATGAGGTTATTCACGTGGCGGGGCGAGCAGTTGAGGAAGCGGGCCACCTCGGGGATGGTCCAGAGGGCGGCGGTCGGTGCAACGGAGGCCGGTGAAGCGGAGGCGGGAGCGAGTGGAGAGTCCATGCCTGCGGCGGGCGTCAACCCACCGCAAGCAGGTGCACGGGTGGTCAAGCGGCGGCAGCGAGCGGAACTACGTTGGATAGGGCGGCGGCAGAGATCGGCACCGTGCCGAACCAAGCGGTGGCGTCTTCGGAGGAAACGAGCTCGCGGTAATGTTGGAAAATCACGTCGGCGGAGTTGCCCGCTTCCAGGGCGACGCGGGCGGTGTCATGGATAGCGGCGATGCGGTAGGAAATATAGCTGTGGCGAAAGCCGTTGTCGCACAGGGCGAGGGGCGGCTGGGTGTTTTGGGCGAGCACGCGGGCGAGGGCGGCGTGGGGGGCGACGTAGAGGTTGATCGGGCCTGATTTTTGGCGGTGGGGTAGGAGCCAGGCTTTCATGGCGTCACACATGGGGACCAGGCGGCGGGCCTTGGTACGGACCTTGAGGGAGGCGACTTCTATAAAAGAGCGTTCGAAGTTGAGGTGTTGCCATTCGAGTTTGGCCAGTTCGGAAACACGGGCACCGGTGAAGGCCGCGCAGACCACCCAAGGCAGGAGGTCGGGCTTGGCGTCGGCGACGGTGTGGAGCATCAAACTCAATTCGGCGGGTGTATAGATGCCGATCTTGGTGGGCGGGACTTTGTATGTAATCATGCCGTCAAAGGCGGTGGGGCGGTTGTTGGGGAGGTAGCCGTGTAGTTTACACCAATTGCCAAAGGTAATTAAAATTTTGCGGACGTTGTTTTTAGTAATCGCGTGGGACTTGAGGGCGCCCATCCATTTATCAAGTTCGATTGCGCTTAGGTCGGGTGCGCTTTTTGCTGGAAAGGCTTGGACAAGGCGACCGAGCTGGCGCTTGATGTCGGCCACGTAATCCGCATGAGTGCCCATCGCTATTCTCGTATCGGCAAAGGGTTTTATCAAATCAGGGAGGAGTGTTTGCGCGTGGCGGGTGGGGTGAGCGTCGGCAAAAAAGCGGACGGCGTCTATCAGGCTGCGACCGGCGAGGGTGGTGTGGACTTCGGCAAACAGTTCGGCGGCGACGTGAAGGGGCACGCCGGTGGGGGCGAGCTTTTGGCGGGCTATTGTATAGCTCTCCATATCGGAGAACGACAGGCGCTCGGTTTGACCGGTGGTTACGGCGAGTTGGCCAAGAATGACCTTGGCCTCGCGTTTGGCATCGGACAGGTCGGCAAAGGTCCGGCGCTGACGGATGCCGGCTTGATAATAGCTGAGTTGATAAACGACGTGGCCGCGGTTTTGAACCGTGTATATCTTGATTTCCTGCTGGCCGTTACTGACTGTGGTGGCGTTGGACATGGTGGTGGGGGCGTGTTGTCAACCCTTTGTCATGCAACTGAGCGGCGCTTCGTAAGTTATTGGTCTGGCGAGGAGTGTTCCTAGCCTTAAACGTTAGGCAGAAAACCAAACCATGAAAAAAAACTATATACTCGTTTCCGTAGATTTACCAGCGGGCGATTCTCACGCAGAAGAACAAGCGCGACTTGCCTTTGCATCAGCAATATTCCAAATAAAAGACCAAGCCTTAAAAGGACAAAAGCTGTCTGAAAATGTATGGCTGCTTGATCGAGATGGTGATACAAGTTCTCTCGCGCATATTGTATATTCTTGCACGAAGCAAAATCTGAAATACTCGGTTCGTTATTTGTCATCGGAATAAAAAAGTAAATGAGCCTAACCAGACGCTACAGCGAATAGCCACGCTTGTCACGGATCATGCTCCGAGCCGCATGAACCGCGCCAAGCGCGTCTATCGCTGAGCTTAAACGTTCGGCAAAAATAATATGAAATTCTCTGCGCCTAAACGATTATAACTTACCATGCCGAAAAATAATGACGATCAAATGAAGATGGAACTTTGTTTCACAGTTACTGAGCAGGATTATATTGTGAATAACTTTGAGACGGACTTGGGTCTTACTGAAGTTGGTCTTGAGTTATGTGAAGGTTTTAGTGTTATTGGGGAAGGTGTTAGAGTAGAGGTTTCTCGGGCTGACTATGATAAGTTCATTGTTGAATTATTGTCTGAATTTGAGCTTAAGAAATCGTATCTCAGCCGACCTGATGTTGTACGCGGAATTATTTTTAGGTTTATGCCCAATGGAAACTAGAGATTATTATGAACTTGATTTGAGGTTTTAATGATTATGCCATTAAGACGAACGTCGCTGGAGTCAGAAACCCAATCTGTATGAAGCCGAACCAGGCGCTACAGCGAATGAACACGCTTGTCACGGATTGTGCTCCGAGCAGCACACTCCGCGCCAACCCAGTTCATCGCTGAGCTTTAACGTTCGGCAAAAATGAACGCGGCACTAACAATAGGCGCTCTTGCGCTAATCTTGGCACCAATAGCTTTCACTGCGATGACGGTGATTGAGGCGCGTAGGGTGTTGCGCTTCTTGCGTGCCGGTGTGCGCACTGACGGCGAGATCATCGGGGAGGAGCTTCATGGCGTCAGGTATCGCGCATCTTACCCGGTCGTTCGTTTTCGTGATTCCGATGGCTCTATTCGTCAGTTTCGTTCGCTCATTTCAAAGAAGACAGATCAGTTTATTCATCCAGAGAAGGTCACGGTGATCTATTTGCCGGAGAGCCCCGATATGGCGGAGTTATTTTCCGGATTTCATCCATACAAGCATCTCGTTGGAATCACTTTTGCTTTGATGCTATCGGTAGCCTTCGCAGTCTTCTCATTACCGATGTTCTTCGATTGATGAAACCGGAGACGAACCAACGCGTATGAATATCTCTGGAACCAGAAACCCAATCCTTACTGAGCCGAACCAGGCGCTACAGCGAATAGACTGCATTGTCACGGATTGTGCTCCGAGCAGCACACTCCGCGCCAACGCAGTCTATCGCTGAGCTTAAACGTTCGGCAAAATTATCGGAATAGTATTCGATTGGTTTCAGTTTTCAAAATTGTATTCGTCTAGTTTTGGTTTTCGTTAAGTTTTTCGCCCGAGTTGGTGATTTTGATTATCTCAAGAAGTCTTTTGATTTTCGGAATCTTATTTTGAAGTCGAGACTTCTTCCGAAAGGTGAATTTTACGCCCAAAAAAAATTTTTTCTAAGACAGGTAGTTGCCGCGAAGCGGCAAAAAATTTAAAAACGACCTAAAATCCCCAAAAAAAATCGCCCACGCGTATGGAAGCAAAAGTAAATTTTGAAGTTTATGATGGCGCGGCGAAAAACGAGCGACACAATCTTACGGAGCCCAACCAGGCGCTACAGCGAATGTACGTGGTTGTCACGCGTCGTGCTCCGATCAGCACGCCCCGCGCCAACCACTCCCATCGCTGAGCTTGAGCGTTCGTCAAAACGGAAATTGACCTTCGTTAAACTTTGACTGATTGTTTTCATCATGACTCTTATAGCCCATCCAGAGTTACGCAACCTATCAAGTAATCAGAAGCTTATGCTTGCTGATGAGCTTTGGCAGGCAGCCATGCGAGACTCATTGCCTGTGCCTGCAGCTCAAAAGCGCATGATTTCCAGCCGGTGGAAATCATACAAGTCAGGCAAAACTAAGCGCATATCTATTGATGAGCTTTCACGCAGGCTTGCGAGTTAATGAAATCGCAACCTGTTGAAGCGCTCGAGGTAGTTGAATCAGATCTTCGTGCGGCCAAGGAATTTTATTCATGGCGTTTAGATGGTGCTGATTATTTTCACGGCCAGTTTCTCGAAGCAGTTCACTGGATTGAGTGGAATCCAGAGATGTTTTCAAAGAAATTTGTTTTTTTCCGTCGTGTTATTATACGGAATACTTTTTTCGCTATTTTTTACGCTATTGAACCTGATGTGACTACGATTGTAGCTGTGGTTGATATGCGGCAACGACCTCGGGGAATTTTGAAGTTAGTACGAGGTCGGAAGAAGATATGAAGCCGAACCAGGCGCTACAGCGAATGAACATGCTTGTCACGGATCGTGCTCCGAGCAGCACGCTCCGCGCCAAGCACGTTCATCGCTGAGCTTAAACGTTCGGCAAAAGAAATCATGCACGCATACGCTCCACTCCTCGCACTCGTCTTGTTGCTAACCTGGGGATGCAGCACATCTGAATCGCTCGTGGAGTGGAAGGCGCTCAAGCAAGATTCCAGCTGGCCCGTAGTAAGAGCCGCAGCGCAAAGCGAAATCCGAACAAGGGAAGGCCGACTTGGATGGAGTTTCGTTCTCAGCGATAAAGACTCGGACGCGCTCTATCCAAAGAAAAAGACCGAGAAGAATTGGATCGTCCGCGCGTGCGCAGATTATCCCGGTAATAGTTATGGGGAGATTGTGGAGATGGAGATTTCCAGCAGTGGACAGGTGCTCAGATATTCCCGGCTCTGGGAGAAGAAAACTGTGCCGAACCAGCCTTTATAGCGCATGAATACCTCTGGACCCAGAAACCGAAAAACTATACAGCCGAACCAGGCGCTACAGCGAATGAACTGCATTGTCACAGATCGTGCTCCGAGCAGCACGCTCTGCGCCAACGCAGTTCATCGCTGAGCTTAAACGTTCGGCAAAAATAAAACTTGCCTACACACGCCGATTTGGTTTCGTGTGTATGCCATGAAACGAACAAACATAGTTCTCGATGATCGGTTGGTTGGTGAAGCCTTAAAATTGACTGGTCTGAAGACTCAAAAAGAGCTTATTCATTATGCGCTTACGCAGTTAGTGCGTCATGAGTCGCAGCTCGGACTGTTGAATCTTCGCGGCGCCGTAAACTGGGATGGTGATTTGAATGCGATGCGGAAAGGGCGCGTAGCGTGAAGGTCCTTGTTGATTCGACTGTTTGGATAGATTTTCTTCGTAATCGAAATACTCCTCATACCGACAAATTGGTTGAGTTGATTCAGGCTCGTGCTGATTTGTGTTTATGCGGTTTTATTATGACCGAGGTGCTTCAAGGTATTCGAGAGGAAAAGGTTCTTC
This sequence comes from Opitutus sp., assembly GCA_024998815.1. Lineage (NCBI taxonomy): Bacteria > Pseudomonadati > Verrucomicrobiota > Opitutia > Opitutales > Opitutaceae > Opitutus > Opitutus sp. The sequence continues at coordinate 1,674,693 of JACEUQ010000001.1, read as the reverse complement.
ACGGAATACTGTGGGTTAGGGCTGGGGGGAAATTAGGCTCGAGGTCGAGTTTACCACAAAAGAAAAGAATACGGGTGCGATAGTTTTCGAACTTACGGAAGCCACGAGCATCGGCTTTAATTGCTTGGATTTTTGAATTAAAACCCTCGGTGAGTGCATTCGAAATACGGTGCTTAAAGTAAGTCAGTAATCCGGCCAGATGGGCTTTTAGTGACTTTGCTACTTTTTTGACTCTGGGCAGGCGGCTACTCATAACCGAGCGATACCACAGCTGGAAGAAAGTATTACCCGCATCGGCGTTGGGTTGTCCCCAAAACTCGACCAGCTGCTCTTTATAAGCCCATGCCTTGGCCGTACGAAGATTGGACTCCAGCAGCGCCTCGAAGTGCTCTTTGCGGTCATCAGGAACGATGCCATGCAGCCAAAGAAAGCGAGTGCGTTTTAAGATGTCATCGCCTTTGGCAGCGAGTTCAGCGGCCTCATCCCGGCGGGTATGATCGACCGCCTCGTTCATAGGCTTTGAAACATGAAAGCGGTCGTGAACGATGTCAGCGTTGGGCGCGGCCTGGTGGGTGGCGGCGATGAAGGATGCACCCATGTCCATCGCGACGGCTTCAATCCCGTCAATTTGCTCCTTTGATAATGATGCCCAAAGCTTTAACCCACTCCCTGTATCCCGGCCTGGAACCACGTCCAGTACCCGCCGACCGGTGAGATCGGTCATCAATGAAACGTAGCTTTGACCGCGCAAAAAACTCTTTTCGTCTAAGCCAACTCGGGTGATGCCGTCGAGGTTTCGCCGCGCCAAGCCTCGCTCAACAGCCTGATCGATTATACGTTGTACACTATCCCAATGAAGTCCCAGCAACTCGGCGGCTTGGCTTAGCGATCGGCTAGAGGCGATCACGGCCACGGCAAAGCTTTCAAAAAGCGAGGTGAACCGCGAGCCTGGTTCGGCCCACGGCACGTGCATCGTTTTAACACCATGCTCCTCGCAATCGCAGCGGGGCACCGCGCACCGCAGTTCGAGTCGATATTGCATCACATCACGGTGACGCCAACTCCGCTCCTTCATTCGGTCGTAAATAGGCATCAACTGACCGCACACTGGGCACGGCACCTTGGCCCCGTCTGGCCATCGTAACCAGACCGTCACGTTTAGTCCGAGAATGTCTTCCTCCACTTTGGTTACTTCCCACGGTTCCGGCAGCAACAGCAACCGCCGGTAATGTTCATGTGCGCTTATGCTCATCTTTACTTTTTAGCTGCTTTTATGCCCGAACCCACAACAAAACGGGAAGAACCGAGGAAAAGCAGTATGTGATGACCAAGCAGCAATTTGGTAATCTGATTTATTTAGAATCAGACCAATCTACTTTTGAATTAGGTGCGACAATATATCGGAATTTGAGGAAAGAGGGTATTACTATCAGGAATTCGATAGATTGTTTAATTGCCGCCACGGTTATTCAGCATGGCGTTTGCTTACTTGAGAATGACCGCGATTTTACTTTTATCGATCAGCACTATCCGATGAGCCGAGTGATGTCGTGATTAGCGTATGAATATCTCTGGAGCCAGAAATCCAATCAGTACAGAGCCGAACCAGGCGCTACAGCGAACGAACGTGCTTGTCACGGATCGTGCTCCGAGCAGCACGCTCCGCGCCAAGCACGTTCGTCGCTGAGCTTAAACGTTGGGCAAAAATATGGAAACCCTTCGATTTAATTTTGGTTTCTGGTTGGGCTTATTTCTACCCTTATTTTCTTTGCTCTTATTGAACGGTTTTTACAATCCATTGCTGGTGGATTCGCCGGTTTTATATTGGTCTGTGGATTTATTTACTTGGTTATTGGTTCCTTTGGTGACTTTGTATGTTTTTTCAAAGCGCGGTGGTAATTTTAAGGATCTAGGATTTTCATTGCCGTGTTCAGTCTCTCAGTGGATTCAGTATTTGCTTTTTTGTTCTGCTGCCATCTTTCTGTTTTATCACGTTTATGTGGGTGTTCAGGCTTGGTCGAAGTTGGTTTTCAGTGTTAATTATTTAGCAAATGGGTTTAATTATGGCTCACTAATTCCGCGCGGTGGTTTGGCCGGATTTTTTGTTTTACTGTGGTTTTCACTTACGGCTGGAGTTGTAGAGGAGCTTTTTTTTAGGTCATTTGTTCGTCGTTTTTTTGGTTTTGGCTTTAGCGCTAGTTTTCTTTTCGTGATTGTTTCATCTTTTCTGTTTTCTGTTATTCATTGGGAAGGCGGAATTCAGAATTTGGTTCCTACGTTTGCGGTTGGTGTTTTCTCATCAATTTTTTATGTTTTGTACCCCAACATCACGGTGTTAATGATTGCTCACACCATTACTGATATTATCGTTTTCGGATGAAAACCACTGAGCCCAACCAAGCGCTACAGCGAATGAACTGCATTGTCACGGATCGTGCTCCGAGCAGCACGCTCCGCGCCAACGCAGTTCATCGCTGAGCTTAAACGTTCGGCAAAGAAAACTTGACATCCGCTGCCGCATGGACAGTTTAACGTCCATATGAAAGCAATTACTTATACCGCTGCACGGGAAAGCCTCGCGTCTACAATGGATCATGTTTGTGTGGATCATGACCCGGTGATTATCACTCGTAATCGAGATCAAGCCGTTGTTATGATGTCACTTGAGGATTACGAATCACTTCAGGAGACTGCCTATTTACTTCGTTCTCCTGCGAATGCTCGCCGCCTTCTTGATTCAATTTCGGAATTAAAAGGTAGTGGTGGTATTACGAAGTCGATCGATGATCTCACGAAATGAATATTCAGTTTTCATCTCGTGGGTGGGACGATTACGTTTACTGGCAACAGTTCGATAAGAAAATACTGAAGAAGATTAATGATTTGCTGAAGGATATTTTCAGAAATCCATATGAAGGCATCGGTAAGCCTGAACCTTTGAAGCATGCTTTAAGTGGATATTGGTCTAGGCGTATTACAGATGAACACCGATTGGTATATAGAGTCGAAGGTGATGTCATTAAGATCGCTCAGGTTCGTTACCATTATGAATGAAAACCACAGAGCCGAACCAAGCGCTACAGCGAATGAACATGCTTGTCACGGATCGTGCTCCGAGCAGCACGCTCCGCGCCAAGCACGTTCATCGCTGAGCTTAAACGTTCGGCAAAATTAAAGACATTGGTGCGCGACACGGTGCATTCGAATATCAAAACTAATCGACTAGTTTTTAGAATGCCCGTACGAAGCCTACGTTTTACTCCCTAAAGATTTTACCTAATCCAGTTTCACGTGCCTGCGACACATGAAGAAGAAACAAATTAAAAACAAAGATTATCGGATTGAGAAATGTTTTGTTAATGGGAAGCTCAAGCGATGGAAGATTCCTCTCGTAGAAGGTTTGCCGGTCGATGAGTTTATTCGCCGGAACGCTTGTGATATTTATTTGTCGCAGGAAGGTCATTGGGACATTATTTCCGAGCGCCAGAACCGAAACAATAATCCCGATTTAATTGGTGAATGAATCACTACTCTGAAATATAAACCACTGAGCCGAACCATTGCGTATGAATATCTCTGGAGCCAGAAACCCAAGCAGTACTGAGCCGAACCAGGCGCTACAGCGAATGAACATGCTTGTCACGGATCGTGCTCCGAGCAGCACGCTCCGCGCCAAGCACGTTCGTCGCTGAGCTTTAACGTTCGGCAAAAAAATCTTGAATTCCGTGAGCAATACGGCATGTTGCTGCGTCTGGTATGCCGAACCTTAAATTTCAGTGGGATCCAAAGAAGGCCGCATCGAATGCGACAAAGCATCAAATTACGTTTGATGAGGCACAATCTGTTTTCCTTGATGAGTATGCGCTTGTGATTCCAGATCCGGAACACTCTGTTGTTGAGGACCGTTTTGTAATTTTAGGTCTTAGCGCTGAAAATCGAGCGCTCGTTGTTGTTCATTGTTTTCGTGAGGAAAAATCAGTGATTAGGATTATTTCTGCGCGGAAAGCCGGAACCAAAGAACAAATTCCTTATTGGAGAAATAAATTATGAAAGCTGAATATAACTTCTCAAATGCAGTTCGTAATCCTTATATCAAAAAGGAGAAGAAGGCCGTCACCATCCGACTAGAGAATGATGTCGTTGATTATTTTAAAGCTATGTCTACTGAGACCGGAATTCCGTATCAGAATTTGATAAACCTTTATTTGAGGGACTGCGCGGAGCATAGCCGAAAGCTTAGCTTGGTTTGGAATAGGAAGACGCATACCGCCTAATCAAAGCGTATGAATGTCTCTGGAGCCAGAAACCCAATCCGTACTGAGCCGAACCAGGCGCTACAGCGAATGAACATGCTTGTCACGGATCGTGCTCCGAGCAGCACGCTCCGCGCCAAGCACGTTCATCGCTGAGCTTAAACGTTCGGCAAAATTAAAACCGTGAGCGTCGTTTACACAAAAACACAGGGCCAGTATCTTGCGTTTATTTATTATTACACGAAAACTCATTGTTGCCCGCCAGCCGAGGCTGATTTCATCACGTATTTCAAAGTGGCTTCCTCGTCTATTCACCAAATGATTCTTACGCTTGAGCGGAAAGGTTTCATTTCTCGTATTCCTGGCCAAGGGCGTTCTATAGCGTTGATTTTGAGCAAGGCTGATTTGCCTGATTTGGATTAAATTCAGAAATAGAGATTCGCCTCGATTTCAGTTTTACAAAGATTATTTAGAGCCTGTCCCGAAAGCATAAAAACCTAGCAGTGAACTATTAGCATAAGTTTAATGATGCCTAAAGAGGGGTAATTCCCTGGTTTTGGTCAAAAAAAAGCCGCTATAATCGGCCATGAAGTCAAAACCCGTATCCGCCACCTCGGCCATTGCCCTGCAACGCTGGTTGCGTCCGGCGCTAACGCCAGTCGGTGCCAATAAAGATTACGCCGAGTTTCGCCAGCAATTGGAAGGACTCGACGCGTTGTTGCGTGGCAGCCACTTGGAGACGATGGCGATGGACTTTGCCAAGGCGGGGGCAGGCCAAGCCAGTGTCGCACAACTACGCCAGCGTATGGAGTTTGCGCTCAAAGCGTTACGCTTTGAAGTGTTGCGGGTGCATTTGGGCAACATATCCTTTCGCGAGCTTTCCCGTAGCATTGCCTCAAGTGATTTACTGGCGGATTTTTGCGGTGTTCGCACGCTTGAGGGAATCAAGGGGGCGTCCAAAAGTGTGCTGGAGCGGGCCTCGAAGTTTTTCACCGCCGAACAGGTGCGCTGGATGGGGCAAGTGTTGGTGGAGATGTGCGGCGAGAAGGATCGCGCCACTGAACTCGGGTTGAGCGCGCCGCTGGACATGGATGTTTGCCTCATCGACGGCACGTGCTTGGAGACCAACATCCACTTCCCGGTGGACTGGGTGCTGTTGCGTGATGTGTCCAAGACTTTGCTCAAGGCCATGATTTTAATCCGCCGCGCTGGACTGCTCCACCGTATGCCTGAAGAGCCGGAGTGCTTTGCCAAGCAGATGAACAAGTTGTGCATGTCAATGACCCACGCAGGCCGCCGCAACGACGCCAAGCGCGCGCGTAAACAGATCCTGCGCAAGATGAAGACGCTGTTACGCACGATCGGAGAACATGCCCGCCGCCACCGCGACCTGTTGGCGCAGAAGTATAGCCAAACCCATTACAGCCAACGCCAAACCAAGCGGATAACCACCCGCATCGACGCTATGCTCGGCCAACTGCCCGCCGTCATCAAGCAGGCCCACGAGCGCATCATCGGCGGACGCCCGGTGCCCAACGACCAAAAGATCCTCAGCGTGCATGAACTTGATGTGAACGTACTGGTTCGCGGCAAAGCAGGGAGCCAAGTCGAGTTTGGCAACTCGTTGCTGTTGAGCGAGGCGCTCTCCGGTTTAATCACCGACTGGCAACTCTACCAGGGCGCGGCTCCGGCAGAATGGTGCCAACTCGAGGAAAGCCTGGCGCGGCAGAACCGCTTTGACCTGAGTGCGCCGATTAGCGCGGTCGGCACCGACCGCGGCTTCGCCACCAAAAAAACTTCCGCAATGCTCAAGCAACAAGACGTTTACGATGCGGTATGCCCGCGTGATCCGCACGCGCTCAAGGAGCGTTTGAGCGAAAAACGCTTCGCCCAATTGCAGCGGCGCCGTTCGGCGACCGAAGCGCGCATTGCGATCCTCAAACAACGCCTCGGCGGACGCTTGCGCTGTAAAGGGTTTGCCAACCGCTACCGTTCGGTGGGTTGGAGTGTACTCGGTCACAACCTCTGGCTGGTGTCACGAATCCTTGCCGAGGAAATAACACTTCCGCTGGCCGCTTAATTCAATTTTCCGGCAAAAATGTGAATAACCCTGGGGCTCGCCCCGGCTTTGCCGTACCTTACTACCGCGCTTGGGGGCGGGAAAAATCGATTCGGGCCGCCGTTTAACGTCGCTGGGGTGATTCGTGCCACCTCGTTCGCCCGCAATCCCAATGGACCTCTGCGCACTTTTTAAAAATCCGGAAATTTGGGACAGGCTCTATTTAAGACCAAGCGCGAATGAATATCTCTGGAGCCAGAAACCCAAACCTTACTGAGCCGAACCAGGCGCTACAGCGAATGAACATGCTTGTCACGGATCATGCTCCGAGCAGCATGCTCCGCGCCAAGCACGTTCATCGCTGAGCTTAAACGTTCGGCAAAATTAATCGGAAATACACTTTGGCGCAGCTCGCGTTTAAATTGGAATTAGGATTTGGAGATGCGAATTATCAAAAGACTGCGATTAGTCATTATTTCGGAACTTCGTTTGTAGATCGAGTCGAGACGGCGTCCGGAGGCCGATGCAGAACGTCAAACCCAGTTTTTAGGGATCGATTCAAGTGCCGCGGAGCGGCATTTTTTTTAAACGATCGATTCAAGACTGCCAAAAAATTTTTCGAACACGCGTATGGAGGTAAAAGTAAATTTAGGAGTTTATAGTGGCGCGGCGAAAAACGAGCGACACAAACCTACTGAGCCGAACCAGGCGCTACAGCGAATGAACACGCTTGTCACGGATCGTGCTCCGAGCAGCACGCTCCGCGCCAAGCGCGTTCATCGCTGAGCTTAAACGTTCGGCAAAAATAAAACTTGATTTTATGATCGTTCGTGATACCGTCATACGCATGGAAACCGTAACTATATCACCCAAATTTCAAATTGTTATACCACAACGGATAAGAGAAGCTATGGGGCTTCGTTCTGGCGAAAAAGCCCGAATGTTATCCTTCCGAAATCGAATTGAAGTCATTCCTGTTCGCGACATCAGATCGCTTCGTGGTTATTTAAAGGGAATCGATACTTCATTTGTTCGCGACGGCGACCGCGTATGAATGTTGTAGATTCATCTGCATGGCTCGCATATTTCGCCGACGAGCCTACTGCTGACTTTTTTTCTCAGGCGATTGAAGATGCGGAACTATTGATTGTTCCTTCCGTTTGTATTTACGAAGTGTTTAAGGTTATTGTCCGAGAAAAAGGTGAGGATGATGCGTTTCTTGCAATCGCAGCAATGCAGCAGGGGAAGGTTGTAGATTTAGATGCTGATCTTGCTATTGAGGCTGCTGCTCTTGGAAATGATGAGAAATTGGCATTTGCTGATTCTATTATTTATGCGATTACGCAGAAATATAATGCGACGCTCTGGACGCAGGACGGGCATTTTTCACAGAAACTCAGAGTTCAATACATCGAAAAGAAGAAAAGCAGCTGAGCCGAACCAGGCGCTACAGCGAACGAACATGCTTGTCACGGATCGTGCTCCGAGCAGCACGCTCCGCGCCAAGCACGTTCGTCGCTGAGCTTAAACGTTCGGCAAAAATAAACATGGCAATACACTGTAAACATTGCGGAATCGAAGTGGTTCTTCGTGATGCCGTAAAAACCGCCCCATTTTCGTGGCCGAAGTTACAGGCAATTTGGCATGTTTGCCCGTCCTGCGGTAAACCAAATCATATCAGGATCGAAAATGGAGTATTTGGTGTCATTGAGATTAATGGCGCGCCGGGTCCAGAATGGGAATATGTCGAACGAAGTAGAATTAAGGATTTGTCGTTTCGCGTTGATCCTGGATTTCTGCATATTTCAATCGCTGGAGAGCATTTTGAAGTTGCATCCAAAAAATAATAATTCGGCGTATGAAACATTATACAGCCGGAAATCGGAAATTAAAAACCACTGAGCCGAACCAGGCGCTACAGCGAACGAACATGCTTGTCACGGATCGTGCTCCGAGCAGCACGCTCCGCGCCAAGCACGTTCGTCGCTGAGCTTAAACGTTCGGCAGAAAAAGTATCGTTTTTATTCCTCAGTCTGTGAAATGCTATGCCACGCCTTATGAAACCGACTACACCCTTTCGCCTACCACCGCCCGCTAACGGTCGGGTGGATTTACTCGTGATTGCTGGTGAGCACTCGGGCGACCAACATGCCGCCACGCTTGTGCGCGACTTGCGACTGCAACGGCCCGGTTTTAAGGTCGTCGCTCTCGGGGGCCCTGCTTTGGCCAATGCTGGTGCCCAGGTTTTACATGACATGACTGCCACTTCGGTCGTCGGTTTGGTTGAGGTTTTGAAGAATTACCCCTTTTTTAAGGCGCTTTTTGAGGAAACCTTGCGGTGGATCGCCGAATTCAGGCCGCGGGCGATTTGTTTTGTCGATTACCCCGGGCTTAATCTTCGCCTTGCCAAGGTGCTTCGAGAGCGGGGGCTCTCCGTTCAGGGCGGGGGCTCAATCAAGACGCTCTTTTACATTTCGCCCCAAATTTGGGCGTGGAAGGCCAAGCGGCGTTTCACCATGGCGCGCGATTTGGATGCGCTGGCGGTTATTTTTCCCTTTGAGGTGGAGTGCTATGCCGATACTACCCTTCCTGTTGAATTCGTGGGCCATCCGTTTTTGGACGAGTCGCACGAGGCGCCGGTGCGTTATGATCCGGCCGGTCCAGTTTTGCTGCTTCCGGGAAGTCGCAAACAGGCCGTGGCGAGGATTTTTCCGCTGCTGCTGGCCAGTCACGCTGCCTACGCCAAGACGGGTAACCGCGATGCGGTTGTCCTGTATCCGAGCGAGTTTGTCAAAACTGTGCTTCAATCCGAAGTCCTTCCGGCGAATGTGAAACTGATGCCAACGGGAGTCCCTGTATCGGCTTCGGCTGTGCTTACCTCGAGTGGCACCATGTCGATGCACTGCGCGCTGGCCGCGATTCCAGGCGCGGTGGTTTACCGGGCCAATCCGCTCACCTACTTGCTCGGGCGTTGGCTGGTCAAAGTGCCGTATCTGGGCATTGCCAACTTGTTGTTAAAAGCGCCGATGTACCCGGAGTTTATCCAAGGTGCCGCCACGCCCGCCGCGCTCGCCGGGGAACTTACGGGGTGTCTGCGGAATATCGAGCGGTTGATCGCCACTCAGGCGCAGGCCGAACAACTGCGGGCGTTGCTGCGCAGGCCGGCTGGCGGCACGGTTGCCGATTGGGTTTTGCGTAAGGTAGGGGGCGGGTAGGGGGCGGGCAACCAGTCTCCGCCGCTTGCCCGCTTCTAATGCCAACGTTTCCTTGCATTTAGCCTAAATCCGGCAATAGAAAGTGCGGCCGGCGGGCGTTGCCCGTCGGATAGATGAGGGTGGAGAGTGCTGCGGCAGGCTGAACGGAAGCGCGATCAGCTTGGGGCGGTGGCCAAAGGCGGTTCAGGGCCGAGTACAGGGAAGTTTTCCTGTAAAATCCTCGCTACGATTTGCCCCCAGCGCTGGGCGACACTCCATTGCTCCGCATTATGAAGGATACCATGTAACCATCTGGCCAGCTTTGTGATGAGTTCACTCAGGCGAGGTGCCTCGGCATGGCTCAAGCGCACGTCCAGGCGGCGTTGACCGGAGTGTTCGCTCTGCCGGGTCGCTCCGCAGAGCAGACGGGGACGTGTACTCACCGCCTCGTGGTGCTGACCGGGTTGAAGCAGGCGGTGATAGAGCGTCCACCAGTTGTAAACCAGTGCGGCCAAACGCGCGGCGTGCTGACAGGAGTTTAGCTCCTGGGAGGTAAACCCCGACCAGCTCCACTGGTTCTTGAGCTCGTCGAAGGGGTTTTCCGCGCCCCCACGTTCCCGATACAGGGTGGCAAGGGTAAGGATCTCGTAGGGCAGGCTCGTAACGAGGATCTGATGTTCGTAGATGATCGGCTCGCAGGCGGCCGCGTCGGGGATGTTCAGCAGCAAAGCGTGGTCGGCTTGCTCGCGCACGAGGCGGCGGCGGGCCCGGGGGTGGCGTTGGTCGTTGAGGCGACGGCGCAAGACCACCACACGTCGGGCCCGGTTCCAGCCTTGCAGGCGCAGGCAGCTTTCGCAGCCCTGCCAGCCTTGTCCGGCGTCGGTCCAAGCGGTGGTGGTGGTGCGTTCAAGCGCGGCCACCAGCTCGCGGGCCTTGGCGGTGCGGCGCAGTTTGAACAAATAGTTGAGTTTACGCGCTTCAGCTTCACTGAGCAGCGCCTCCTGGCCATAGGCGCAGTCACCGCGCAAAAGATGGGGCCGGCGCTCGGCTGGCAGTCGGTCGATGAGCGCCCACAGCCCCGCAAAACCATGTCCGGCGGCGGATTGATCGCCGGGGTGCACCTCCACGTCCAGACACAGGCGCAAGGTGGCGATCCAGTAGGTGTGGTAGGCGTGGCTGGGGCGTCCGGGCTTTTGCGGGTTATAGCCGATGCTGGCACCTTCCTGACGTCCATAGATGGGCTTGATGGTGACATCGATGTCGAGGATCCACTGGTTATCCAAAAACCCATGACAGGTTTGGTCGAGGTGACGCCGCAACCAGTCCTGCCCCTGCTCGGCACCGATGCGAGCCAGCGCCCGGCGCACACAATCCTCGCTGACAATCGACTTAAGTCCGAGCAGGCTCGGGGCAATGTCGTCGCCGCGCAGGGCCGCGAGGTGCGCGTAGCGATAGTGCCCGGAGAGCATCCCCAAAAGCAGGGTTCCAATCACGTCGCGAGGGCGGTGTGCGCGGTTGCTGCTGTAACAAAGCGGCGTGTCCGCAACCAGTGCCTCGAAGCCTCCTGTCGCACACAAGTACTGCGTGAAAAACACCAGTGCCCCCAAGGGGCTCACCGGCAACTCTGGGGCGAACTGCGCACGAAAACGTCCTCCGGGTGTATCCACAATCAACACCTCGGCGGCATCGCTTGGCGTTGCCTTGTGATCAGGGTTTTCTGACTCACCCTCGGGGTGAGCTTTTTCCGGCGGTAAAAACGGCGGCATATGACAGCCAAACAATCACCTGCGTGATTTTTGGCTAGTTTCTATTGCCGGATTTAGGTTTAGGCTTTTGGATGGACCGGCTCCGTCTGGTCTGTCGCGCATGTCCGACACGGCCGACATGGAGTTTGGCCCTCCAGTATTGTGAGCGGCGAGCGGGAAAGCGTCTATTTCTGGCGGTTAGGAATGCACTTCTTCTTCGGTGGATCTTCTTCCCCTTAAAAAGAGTAATACTCTTCTTCCGTGGGTGGGTTTTCTTCCCTGTCCGGCTGGGGATATGAGGGGTGCGAATGGGTGGAGATTGAACCGGCGGGACGCTTGGCGGATGCACAGCGATGCATCCAACCGGTTCACGCAAGTGTTTGCACTGTGTCGATTTCTTTCTGCCCGACGCGCATAACCGCGAGCGTCAGCGCTACTGCGGGAAGCCGGGATGCCGACGGGCGAGCCGGGCGGCCAGTCAGGCCAAATGGTTGGCGAAGCCGGAGAACCTCGACCACTGGAAAGGCCCAGAAAATGTCCAACGGGTGCAGGAGTGGCGGAAGGCCAATCCGGGGTACTCAAGGCGGAGGGGGCCGCGACGGCGGGTGGCGTTACAAGACATCCCAACTACGCAATCCGTTGTGCACCAGCCTAAAGCCGAGCCGGTCGCCGAGGTGGCGTTACCGAATCCCTGCGTGCCGTTACAAGACAGATGGGAGTCGCAAAACCCTGTGCTCGTGGGGCTTATCGCGCAGTTCGCCGGAGTGACGTTACAAGAGGACCTCGAACCCATGCTGCGACACCTGCAATCCCGGGGGCGGGTGATCCTGGGCATCGACGTCCAGCCGCCCGATTATGCAAAAACAACCGATCGATCGCGAACAACTCCGGCGCACGCCGGCCCAGTTTAGCTGGCTGGACCACCGGCTGGTGCGGGGCAATTACCTGGGGCGGGCCAGTGCCCCCGCCTGGGGCCTCTATCTGGTCCTGGTCACCGTGGGCGACGCCGACGGGCTGAGTTACTACGCCACGCGCACCCTGGCCCGGCTGCTCACGCTCAGCGAGGACGGCCTGGTCGAGGCGCGCCGGCAGTTAATCGAGGCCGGGGTGATCGCCTACGCCGCGCCACTTTACCAGGTGCTCTCCTTGGACCGGGGCAGGCCAACGCACACGCTGGCGGCAACGCCGCCGCCGAGCCGGGAGGTGGGCGCGTGATCGATTACGAACTGTATTGCCGGATAAAACAGGCGGAGGCGGCCGGTCACAGTGCGCCGCAAATCGCCCGCTCGCTCCAGTTGCACGTGCAGACGGTGAGGCGCTGGCAGGCGCAGGAAAAGTACGTGCGCAGCCAGGCCGCGCAGGTGCCTAGGCCAAGCAAGCTCGACGTGCACAAGCCGGCGATCGCGCGCTGGCTGGAGGCCCATCCGTTCACCGCCATGCAGCTCTGGCAAAAGGTGCGCGAGCGGGGGTACACGGGCGGGTATTCAATTTTGAAAGACTACGTGCGGCGGGTGCGGCCGAGGAACCTGGAGGCGTTTCTTACCCTCAAGTTTGCCCCCGGCCAGACCGCGCAGGTGGACTGGGGCAGTTTTGGCGCGGTGGAGGTGGACGGCACCCGGCGGGCTTTAAGTTTTTTCGTCATGGTTTTGGGGTACAGCCGGTTCCTGCATGTGGAATTTACCCTCGGGCAGGGCCAGGAGTGGTGGCTGGGCTGTCACCGGCGCGCCTTTGAAAAACTCGGCGGGGTGCCGCGCGAGGTGATGGTGGACAACTGCAAGACGGCCGTCCTCTCGCATGTGCCCGGGACCGACCCGGTGTACAACGCCCAGTACCTGGACTTTGCCCGGCACTACGGGTTTACGATAAAAGCGTGCGGGCCGGGGCATCCGCAGTCCAAGGGCATGGTGGAAAACGCGGTGGGTTACGTGAAAAAAAGCTTCCTTGGCGGGCGGCAGATGAACGGGTTTACCGAGCTGGGGCCGGCCGCCAGCTTGTGGCTGGAAACGGTGGCCAACGTGCGCGTTCACGCTGAAACCCAGGGCCGGCCGGTGGACCGGCTGCCCGAGGAGCGCGCTGCGCTCCTGCCGCTTAACCCGGTGGCCAGTCCGGCGGTGCGCACCTTAAGCGTGCGGGCGTCGCGGCGGTGCCGGGTGAGTATCGAAACGAACCGCTACTCGGTGCCCACGAAGTTTGCCGGGGCGCTACTCACCGCGCAGATCGAGGGGGCGCAGGTGAGGTTTTATGCGGACCGCACCCTGGTGGCCGAGCATGCCCGCAGTTTTGCCCGCCGCGCCGATGTGGAAAACCCCGAGCATGTGCGCGAACTCGAGGAGCGCAAACGGCAGGGGGCGCGGCAGCGCCTGCGGCTACGGTTTTTGGAACTGAGCCCGGCGGCACCCGCCTACCAACGGGGGCTGGAGGAGCGCCGGCTCAACGCGGGACACCACCTGGCGACTATCGTGGGTTTGGTGGCCCTGTATGGAACGGAGGCAGTCGGCCGGGCGATCGAAAGCGCCCATGAACTCGGCGCCTACTCCAGCGATTACATCCTCAACTTGCTCGAACAACGCGCGCGGGCCTTGCCGCAAGCCGGGCCGATCCACCTCACCCGCGCCGACGCGTTGGCCGCACTGGAACTCGAACTGCGTCCCCCGGATTTAAGCCCCTATACCCAATGAAAACAGAACCCGAAAAAACCGATTTATTAAAAGATCAACTCAAGTACCTGAAACTCGGTTACCTGCTGCGCCACCACGGCGAACTCACGGCCGAGGCGGCCAAGGCGCGCTGTTCGCACGCCGAATTTTTACGCCGACTGGTGCAGGCCGAGACCCAGGACCGCCAGATCCGGGCGCTGGAGCGGCGCATCCAGGCAGCGCGCTTCCCGGTCAAGAAAACCGTCGACCAGTTCCAGTGGGACTGGCCCAAGGAGTTGAACGAAGCGCAGGTGCGGCACCTCTTCGAACTGGGCTTTGTCAAGGAGCGCACCAACGCGGTGTTTTGCGGTGGTGTGGGGCTTGGGAAGACACATCTCGCGAGCGCGTTGGGCTACGCGGCGTGCCAGGCGGGCTACACGGTGCTGTTTACGACGGCGGTGGACGCGATCAACGCTTTGGTCACCGCCCAGTCCCTGCACCGGTTGCAAGCCGAGTTGAAGCGTTACATGACCCCTGCGGTGCTCGTGCTCGATGAGGTCGGCTACCTGCCGCTCGACAAGTCGGGGGCCGACCTGCTCTTCCAGATCGTCAGCCAACGCTACGAACGCGGCTCGCTGATCGTCACCACCAACAAGGCCTACAAACACTGGGCAGGGATCTTTAACAACGACGCTGGCATCACCGCGGCGATCCTGGACCGCCTACTGCACCGGGCCCAGACCGTCGTCATCGAGGGCAAATCCTACCGCATGAAAGACCGCCTGGCCGACGAACCTGCAAGCTGACCGGGCCTGATGATCGGCCCCTGGCGGGGCCGGTCATCGGCTTTTACGACAGGTGATTTTGTAACCGCCAGAAATAGACGGTGTTCGCGCCGCCGCTCACACCAGTATCAAACAAAGTCCAAAATCATTGAGCTCTTGGTATCAGGCCGGTTCGGCGAAGTGCTTTCGGGCCATGACCGAGGCGACGATTCCGGGCAGGGCAAGCACGAGTGCAAAGAGGAAATAATGCGCGTAGCCCAGCTGTTCGGCCAACTGCCCGGCCCATAGTCCGGGTAGATAATTGGCGAGCAGGGCAAAGGTCGACAGCGCGGCGTAACGCACCGCGCCTCCCGGCCCTGCGGCGACCTTCATCATCGCCAATATCAGCGCGCAGAAGCCGGCGCCGTAGGCTAAGTATTCGATGAGAAAAACGGCGCCAATCAGCGGCGTGGCGTGCGAACCGTTGGCGGCCAGCCAGGCGACCGCCACCAGTGGTAGGTGCATGGCAATGCCCAGGGGAACGAGCGCCCGGGCCAGGCCCAAGCGCGCCACCACCATAGATCCAACAAAACCGCCGAGCGCCAGCCCGAGCACCGCGGTGGCGATGCGCATCACGGCGTATGTTTCATTGCTCAGCGCTAGCCCGCCGTGGTTCACGTCGACTGCGAAAACCGGGAGGATTTTGGCCATGTGGATCTCGCTCGCCCGGTAAAAGAAGATCAGCCCGAGCATGGCGGGAAGGCGGACATCGGCAAAAAGTTGGACGAGTCCGGAGGCCATCTCGCGGTAACGTTCCTTGACCGTGCGGATGTCGGCAGGCGGTGGCGGTTCGCGGCGCAGGCCGGCCCAGTTGGCGGCGAAGGCGAATAACCCGCACAGCGCGGCTGCACTGAGCGCACCCGCCCAGGCCGTCACCGAGCGCGCGCCGTTGTCCATCATGCGCCCGGCCAGCCAGATGAGTCCGGGGCCGGCCAGCACCATGCCGAGCTTGGAGGCGAAATTGAGCAACCCGGACTGGGTCGCGCGGGTGCGGTCATCGAGCGAGGTGACGAAATAGCCATCGAGCGCAAAGTCATGCGCGGCCGCCACGAACGAGAGCAAGACGAGCGCGGTTACGATGAGCGGTGCCGAGGGGGTTTGGGCGCACACGAGGCCGGCAATGGCTGCCAGCAGCAGCGTGACCGTGAGCTCGGCCGAGAGGATAAACTGGCGCGGGCGAAACGCCGCCACGACGGGTGCGAGGAGGATTTTAAAACCGAAAATTAGGCCGAGCAGAGCGACGGACCGGGTGATCATCGCGTCGCCGTAGCCGATGTTTTTGAGGGCAACGGGCAGGGCTTCGTCGCGCACGGCGGCCGGAATGGATTGGAATAAATAGCCGCCAATGACCCACAGCCAGACTTGGCGCGAAGGAGCGGTGGAGGGGTTATCCTTCATGCTAAAGGGGTGGGGGACGGTAGGCTGCGCATGCGGGGCAACCAACGCCGCCCCCCTTTACGCGTCAAGGCGTGAACCGGAGGGGCGGGTTTTCGGGAGTGGGGGGGGGCGTGGGGGGGGCGAGTCGGCAGTAACGGGTCGAAAAGTAGCGCAGACTTCCCAGTCTGCTCTGAGTTGCCGAGAGGGGATTTTATCAAAGCAGACTGGAAGTCTGCGCTACTTCATGCGGGCTAAAGCACCGCGCTACTTTCGATCCGATATTTCTGATGTCACTTCCGCCTACAGCACTTGCAGGGTCTTCCGGTAAAAGGCCACGACCTCGTCGGGGTCGTCGGTGAAGAGCATGTAGTCGAGCATCCACGCGGGGGTGCGTTTGGACTTCACCATCTCGTTGAGCTGGCGGCGCAAATCCGTCCAGCAGGCGGAATTGTAAAACACGTAGGGCGTGCGCGGGCGGATGCCTAGCTTGAGGTTGCACAACTCGATGCCGACCTCCTCTAGGGTGCCCACGCCGCCGACGTTAAACACGCAGAAGTCGGCCACTTCGAACCACTTTTGGCGGTAATGGCGGGCGGTTTCCTGAAACGTGTTAAAGAAGTCCACGCCGAGCTCGGGCGGTTGCGCCTCCAGTTCGAGGAAGCACGCGCCGGTGAGCGCGCCCTTGGCCCGCGCCTGGTCGGTGGCGAGGCGCATCACGCCGCCGCCACCACCGGTGAGGATACCCACGTTGGGGCCGATAAAGCCCGTGAGTTTGTCGATCAGGCCGGAGATGCGGTCGGTGTCGCCTTGTTCCAGGCCAACGGCTGAACCATAAAAGGCGAGAATGGTGGACTCCTGAAAAACGCGACCGAGCTCCTCGCGGACAAAGAAGCCGTGATGTTTTTTATAAATATGGCGGTACAGGTCGCCCATCGCGGTGTTGAACCAGTACACGTCGATGCCGAGGTCGTTGTAGGTCTGGAGGCGGCCGTGGGCGTTGTTGGATAAAAAGAAGCCGTGCGTGCGCGAGGGCTGGCGGAAGATGATGCGGCGCAGCTTGAGCTCGGGCAGATGGGTCAACAGCTCGATGTTTTCGAGCAGGTTGGGGAAGTAGTCGATGAGCAGGGTGTCGGTATCGGCGGGGGCGGCGGCGAGGGCGTCGACCATGGTGCGGTAGCCGCAGGTGGTGAGCGTATCGGGTTTGGGCGCGGAGCCGCCGGCGGTGCGCAGGAACAGGCTGAAGTTCTCCATGGTGGCGCTCTGGCCGCGCACGGAGATGCGGGTGCGGGGCTTGGCGGCGGGAGCGGTTTGGGGCGGCAGCGTGTCGATCGTGGCAAACACCTCGGTGGCCGTGGTCAGCAGGCGGGTGCGGCGGCGTAGCAGGGATTTAAATACGGGGTCGGCGGGCGCCTGGCCGTTGGTGGTGACGGTGGGCGCGTTGAAAATCTCCACCGAAACCATGGGGTTAACCACCGGCTGCGTGCCGGTGTTGTAGATCTCCAACATGATGTTGGTGCCGAAGGTTTTTACCGGGTCGAGCAGGACGGCGCTGGTGTGGATGCCGAAGTTGCCCTCGCCGCGGTTGAGCAGGACGTAGTGCTCTTTCAGGTACATCGAGCAGCTGGTGAGCACGCCTGAGCGCGGGCCGATGGTGAGCAGATTGGTCTCCTGGCGAATCTGAACTTTGTCGAGGTAGGCGCGACCGGCCTCGCCGCTGACCATGCGCTCGAAGTCGGGGCGTTTGAGGCGGGCGTTGAGGGTGTAGCGGACGTGATGCGGGGTGAGGAAAACGCGCCCGAGCCGGTCGATGCTGATGGTGTTGGGCAGCTTGATGCGGTTGGTCTGAACCGCGTCCCAAATTTCGGCGGTGGCGAGCTTGGCCGACTCCGGCGCGTAAAACAGGCGGCCCACGCCTACGCCGGGGCGGAGGAGTTTTTTCCAGTAACCGGCGTTGGGGAAGCTGTCGTCGTAGAGAAAGGCTTCGGCCTCAATGATGAGGCGGCCTTCCTCGATGACACCCGGACCCGTGGGGATCATTTCGATGCCGATGCGCGCGAGGGTGCTGCGCTCGGTGAAGTTGAGCTGGCCTAGGTGTTCGCCCCAGAACTCCAGCTCGCCGACGTTGCGAGGCCAGAAGGCCAGCTGGAGGCTGACCGTGCGGGCATCTTTGTTTTTAACGGTTAAAATCTGACCATCTTGGCTCGTCCAAAAGAGATCGGGGTGCATGGGGTGTTGGGGAACTAGGTGCGGAGTTAAGAACTTACGCGAGTCGGGAGTAAAAAGTTGCCATAGGCCGTGGGATTGTTCGTAAAGTTACTACTTATAACGGCACAAATTCCGTTTTCCCGTTTCTTATCTTCCCCAAACTATGAAATTAACCTCCACGATCAAGGCCGCCCTGCTTGCCATTAGCTCGGTTGCTGTTCTGTCCGCTCAAGATGCCGCTCCTGCAGCGGCTGCCCCGGCCGCCGCCCCTGCGGTTGCCAAGTTCACCGAGCCCCAGCTGCTCGAAACCTTCGGCTGGTTCGTCGGCCGTCGCATGGGCCTGAGCGAACTCGGTTTCACCGCCGAGCAGACCGCCTCCATCATCAAGGGCATTCAGGCTTCCGCCAGCGGCGCCGAGTCGCCGTTCAAGATCGACGAAGTCGGCCCTGAGCTCGACAAATTCATGCAGGCCAAACAGGCCGAATACACCGCCAAACAGAAGACCAAGAACGACGCCCTGAGCGCCAAGTTCTTCGACACCCTCAAGGGCAAGCCCGGCGTGGTCGCCCTGCCCAGCGGTCTGAACTACGAGATCGTCACCCCCGGCACCGGCGCTTTCCCCAAGGCCACGGATGTGGTCAAGGTTCACTACACCGGCACCCTGGTTGACGGCACCGTGTTCGACAGCTCCGTGCAACGCGGCGAGCCCGTTGAATTCCCCCTCAATGGCGTGATCCCCGGCTGGACTGAGGGCGTGCAAAAGATCGCCAAGGGCGGCAAGATCAAGCTCTACGTTCCCTTCCAGCTCGCCTACGGCGAAGAGGGCCGTCCTCCGACCATCCCCCCGGCCGCCACGCTGCTGTTCGAAGTTGAACTGCTCGACTTCAAGGCGCCTCCCGCTCCTGCCCCCGAGGCCGCTGCGCCGGTGAGCGCCACCACCGCCCCGGTGAGCGCCCCCGCTGCCAAGTAATCCCGCTGAGCTCGCGGCCTCAGCCGCTGGCTCGCCTTAGCCCTCCGCCTTTGCTGGCGGAGGGCTTTTTGTTGGCCGGACGGCGGCGCCAGCAGGTGTGCATACCGGAGTGATTTGGCCTGCCATTGGCCTCAGACTGGATCGGGTTTAGCCGTAAAAGAACTCAAGAAGCGCAAAAACAAACCCTGTATTTCGCTGCGTTTTTTCACGGCCAAAAGGAGGGGGGCCTCGACGTTACCTAAGCAATTGCACTCAGGCGGGCCGGTTCGCGTTACGATCGTGGATCCAACCCCGATCCCCTTCACGGCCATTGCAGCGCAGATCGTAGCCCCATTCCGTAGGCTCTTACGCCCATCTCTACTCCTTGTCCTCGCCGCATGCTCCAGAATCAGGCCTTGTTGGGTTGCTCAAGGGCTTTGAGCCGAGCCTCTAATTCGCTCACTCGTGCAACGAGTTTAGGCAGACGGTTAACGCTCGCGATGCGCCTGCGTTCCTCGTTGGCGGGAACGGCTGGGAAGCCCAGGTAAGTCTCACCTGCGGGAACGTCCTTGGTCACGCCAGCGCGACCACCGAGCTTACTCTGTGAGCCGATGGTCACATGGCCGGCGATGCCGACTTGTGCAGCTATGACGACATAATCCCCAATCACCGCGCTGCCAGCTATGGCAACACAAGCGACGACGATGCAGTGCCGTCCCATGACGACGTTGTGGCCGATCTGCACGAGATTATCGATCTTCGTGCCTTCGCCTATCCACGTGCGGCCAAAGCGGGCGCGATCGATCATGCTGCCGGCCCCCACTTCCACATCGTTATCAATTTGCACGATGCCCGATTGGCGCACCTTGCGGTGGCGACCTTTGGAGAATTCATAGCCAAAACCGTCTGCGCCGATGACCACGCCGGAATGCAAAATGACGCGCTCACCCAAAACGCACCCCATGTGTACGGTGGAGTTGGCGAAAAGTTTCGAGTCGAGGCCGATGCGAACGCCGCGCCCCACATAGCATCCCGCCGCGATCTCAACGCCATCGGCAATCTCCGCTTCTTCATCGATGACCGCATGAGCACCGACGCAGACTTTTGTCGGATCGAGTTTCGCCGTAGCCGCGATAACCGCAGACGGATGAACACCCGCGCTGAAAGGCACGGACTGGACACCATACGTCTCGACGATCAGCTCAAACGCGCGCGAAGGATCGGCGACGCCGATGCAGGCGACGCCCTCGGGGAAATGGCTGTAATCGCGAGGGACCAGTACCGCAAACGCCTTGGTCGTACTGAGCTGAACTTGGTAGCGGGTATCACTGAAGAAACTCAAATCGCCCTGCTGCGCATCTTTAAGTGAGGCAAAGTTCGTGATCAGAACTTCAGGTCGACCGGATAACAACTCGCCGCCCACCAGCGTTACCAAATCAAGAACCGAAATATTTAACATGCAGGGGTCTCCCATGCGCAGCCGTGAATGACAAACTAATGAAGCGGGTTAAATGTTAACAGGCCTTCATCGCTGAATCCTCGCTGCCCTTAAGATCACTTAATCGGCAACCAGCCTCCACAAGAGCCTCGGTCTTTATGTTGCCACCCCAACACAGCGCAGGCTGAACGGGGGGGGGCGCACTTATTAGCACGCCCTCTCTAAACGGATATCGACCTCGCGCTCGACGTAGCTCCACTCCGGAGAGGCGCGTAGCTCGTGCAGCAAATGGTCGAAATCGGCCTCGGCGGCCGCCGGGTACTCAAACCACGTCAGAAAATCGAACGGCTCGGCGGTGCTCAAATCGCGGCAATGGTGCAACCGACGCGCGATCGCAGGCAGGTAACGTAGCCCAATTTGTGTGTGGTGGGATTTCTCCTCGAAAATCGCCCGACGCGCTTCTTGCGTGAGCGCCCACCAGGCCGCCGATTTTTTGATCGGTATCAACGCGGCGTAAGTCGAGTCGGGGCGACCGAGCCCCTCTTGTTTGGCGATGAGTTGCTGTTTTTCGTCTTGGGTGACGTAGCGCTCATTGCTCGTCGCTCCACGTAAAGACCAGGCGCAGTCCAACGCAGTCGGCAGTGCGATTGGCGGCGGGGTGGCGGTTACGTCTAGCCGAGCGGCCAAAGGAAAACTTTCGCCCACGACGGTGCGGATTTCGCGGATACGCCAAGCGCCCGTGGCGCCGGCGATGAAGTGAACGAGGCGCGGATTCGGCGTAACGCTCATCGGGCTTGTGCCGGGTAGCGGCGCAGGTCGAGCGTGTGGCGGCCTTCGGGCGGGAAATCGACTTTCATGATCATGCGCGGCTGACCGACCGTCTGCGGCCAGGCTTCCCAGCGGTCAGCGAAGCGGCGTTTCGCTAGGTCGGGCGTCATGGGACGGTCGGTGTAGGATTCGCTGCGCGGGTTCCACACGTGCCAGCGGGCGGCGGCGACGACGGCAAACGTGGCTTTGTCGACCCACTCGATGAGCAAGGGCGCATGCACCGGGATGTGCGGGTGGAGCGCGGGGTTTAAGAAAAACGCCCGGTAACGCACACCGGCGGCCGCAGCCGGGGGCATGAGCTGGGAGCTGGGAGCGGCAAGCCTAGAGCTTTGAGCTGGGAGCTGGGAGCTTGGAGCTGCCGAAGGCTCCGAGCTTGCGGGAAGCGGACGGAATTCGCAGGGCAGGCCGTTGACCAGGAGTAGGCCGGTTTCGAGGAGCGCGGGATCGCTCACGGAAACCTCGATGCGGTCCATGCTGGCGTCGACGCAACGCGAGGTGCCGCCGCCCCCGTTGGGCTGCTCGCCAAGGAGCGGCCAGGCTTCCAGCGCCTGACGGAGTGTCACCTTATGGGTGACACTTTCGGCTTGGGGTTTACCTTTGGACTTAGCGGCGGGCGGCGGGGTGGTCGTGAAGACGAATTCGCCGAGTGTGGGGAAACGGAACTCCCAGAGCGGGCGCAGCCACTCGGTTTCAAACGGGATGCCGTGGGCGCGCAGATCGGCGCAGATCGCGGATAAATCCTGCCAGACGAAGGCGGGTAGGAAGAACTTGTCGTGCAGTTCGCCACCCCAACGGATGAAGGCCGGCTTGAAGGGATCGGCGGCGAGGCGGGCGAAAATCGAGCGTATAAAGAGTGCCACCACCGACATGGCAGGACGGTCGGGGTGCGTCTCGAAGGCGCGCAATTCGACGAGGCCGGCGCGGCCGTTGCCGGCGAACGGATTCCAGAGCTTGTCCACGCTGATCTCGGCGCGGTGGGTGTTGCCCGAGCGGTCCATGAGCAGGTCGCGGAAGAGCAGGTCGAAGAGGGCGAAGTTCTGCGGGTTGCCAAATTGCTCGGCGCCGGCGCAGGCGATTTCGAGTTCGTAGAGCGCCTCAAAGGTGGACTCGTCGATGCGCGGGGCCTGCGAGCTGGGGCCCATGTATTGGCCGGAGAAGGCGTAGCTGAGCGCGGGGTGATGCTGGAAGTAGCGGATCGCCGAGGGCAGGAGCGCGGGGAAGGCGAAGAACGGCGAAACCAGTCCGAGCGGTCCGCCAAAAACCAGGTGGGCTCCGCCGCCGGTGCCGGTGGCGCGGCCGTTGAGCTGGAGTTTGCGCGCGGTCAGGCCGATGGCGTCGGCGGCGGCATAAAGGTGTTCGAGCTGGCGATCGTAGGCCGCCCAGTTTTCGCAGATGGCGAGATTGACCTCGATGACGCCGGGATCGGATGCGAAGCCAATGGTGGGCAGCGCGGGATCGAGGGGCGGGGCGTAGCCGGCGAGCACGGCGTCTTTGAGTTTGAGCGAGGTGAACGCGCTCTCGATCGCGGCGATCAGTTCAATGTAAGGCGCGAGTTTAAGCGGCGGGATAAACAGGGTGACCGAGCCGTTGAGCACCTCGACGGTGAGAGCGCGGCGGAGGTTGTCCTCGCCCAGTTCGCCCAGGGGAAGGCGCAGGCCGATGAGGCTGTCGCCGGGGAAAAGCGAGGCGGAGTCTTGTTTGAGGGCGGCGCGCCAGTTGTCGCTTACCCAAGTGGTGTCGTCGTGGTCGAGAGGGAGAACGAAGCCCGCGTTTTTGTCGGGCGTGGCGTGGTCGTGCGTGGGCAGGATGCCGGCGGCGGGTACGGCGATTTTTTTGGCGATCGCGGTGATGACGGCGAGGGCGTTTTTGAGCGTGTGTTTTCCCGTTTCGGTATCGGCGCGCAGGCGCGTGATGTCGTTCCAGAGCGGCTGGCCATCGGCGCGAAATTGGACGAGCAGGGCCCAGCGCGGGAGCGGTTCGCCCGGGTAGTGTTTACCGGAGGTTTCTAGAACGACCGAGCCTGGGTAGGCGGACTGGATGAGCTGGCGGGCGAAGCGGCGGGCGTAGCCGAGTTTGGTCGGGCCGAGCGCGGCGGTGTTCCATTCGGGCCCCTGCGGATCATGCGGGATGAAGGTGGGTTCGCCGCCCATGGTGAAGAGCACGCCGCTCTGGGCGAAGGAGGCCTCGACGGCGTCGGCGCAGGCGCGGACGGCAGACCAAGTGGAGGTGGAGTAGGGGGCGGGCGCACTCATGAGATTTGTTCGACGAGGATGCTGTGACTGAGTTCGGACGGTACGGGATCGGGCGAATAGTAGGAGCCTTGGATGGGATTAACGCTTTCGGCGACGGCGGCGTGGGCGACGGGAATAAACGTGGCATCGCAAAACATGCCGTGGGTCGGGTCGAGGCCTTTCCAACCGGCGCCCGGAAGATAAACTTCAGCCCAAGCGTGCATTGCCCCGTAGGCGGGGGCGTCGGGAGTGGGGTCGAATTGGTAGCCGCTGACAAAGCGGGCGGCCAGGCCGAGGGTGCGGCAAAGCTCCACAAAGAGCACGGCGTAGTCGCGGCAGGAGCCGGTGCCCAGTTGGAGCGTGGTGTGTGAAGGTTGGATACCGCGCTCGTAGCGGCGGGTGTAGGAAAGCGAGGTGTGGACGAGGGTGTTGAGCGCGACCAGGTAGGGCACGGTTTCCTTGGGACGGTCGACGAAGTGGAAATCCAGCCAGGTGCGCAAAATGGCTTGGGTTTCACCGAAGGGTTGCGCGAGGTAGGGGGCGAGGGTGAACCGGTGGAGCTCCTCGTACTCGAACGGGGCGGTGAACGCGTAGGGTTTGAGGATGAAGTCGAACGGGTTGGTTTCGAGCGTTTCGACCTCGAACTCGGAGCGGATGCTCAGGGTGGGCGAGCGCTCCCAGAAATGGGCCCAAGCGAGGAGATTGTCCGAGCAATCGCGGGTCCAGACGACCTTGGAATCGGGGGAAATGTTGAACTTAAAGTGGTTAACCCGAAGGAGGGCGCTGTCGCGGGGGCGCATGTAAAGCAGGTGGGGCGAATAGGAGACCTCGCGGGCATACTCGTAGCGGGTGAGGTGGGAGACTTTAAGCTTCATTCGAAAAAGGGAGAGGGCGTGAGGTGTGGTTGCACTAAGCAATTAGCGGGCCGAAGTGCGGGATTTTCCGCGAGCTTGCTGGCGGCGTGGGCCAAAGCGAGGGGCGTTCGCTGCGTTTGGCGCTTTTAACGGGGCAAGATTAAGGGTGCGGTGCGGATAATCTTTTTCGGGTTTGGCAAGTAGCCTCAGTACGAGTTGGGTGAATAACGAGCAATGTCACCTAGCGAAGTTAATCTCTATCTGGTCGGGTTCATGGGAACCGGCAAGACCACCATCGGGCGGATCGTGTCGCACCGGCTGGGATTCGCGTTGCTCGACAGCGACCACGAAATCGAGCGCATTCAGCGCAGGTCGATACCCCAGATTTTTGAGGAGGACGGTGAGGCGGCGTTTCGGAAGATGGAGTACGACTTTGTTTTTGGCGGGCATGCGGCAACCCGCGCCGTGGTGGCCTGCGGAGGTGGCTTGGTGGTGCAGCCGGGCATGGCGGAGGCGCTGCGCGAGCGAGGCGTGGTGGTTTGCCTGCATGCCTCGATGGAAACCGTGATGCGACGCACGCAGGGAAATCGCAACCGGCCGCTGCTCGACGTGGCCGACCCCATGGAGCGCATCCGCACACTGTACGCGGCGCGCGAACCTATTTATAGCAAGGCGGGCACGGTGATCCTGACCGACGGGCGGCCGATGCTCGACATCATGCAACACGTGCTGCGCGCGTACCGGCGAGAGGCCGTGGAGTTTTCGCGGGAAATGAACCGGAAAAAAGCGCATGGCGGTTGAGCGCGAGGCAGTGCGCGCGCGTTTGCACGCGCTGGGTTTCGATGAGGTGCGATTTGCCCGCGTGGAGAGCGGTTTCGGGCCGCGCCTGAGTGATTGGATCGCGGCCGGTTACCATGCGGAAATGAACTGGATGGAGCGCAGTGTGCCTAAGCGCAGTGACCCGACTCTGGTGCAGCCAGGGGCACGCTCGGTGATCATGCTCGGGGTGAATTACCTGCCGCCGACTAGTGCGGTTCAGGTGGGGGGGGGCGATGCTCCGAAGGGCGGTGCGGAGCGGGTGGGGGACGATGCAGAGGGCGGAAGCTCACGGGTGCGGCCCGCCTGGGCGCGCTATGCGCTCTACGATGATTACCACGATACGATCAAAGCGGCGCTGGTGGACGCGGGAAAAGTGCTAGAGGAACTCGGCGCAGTGACGGCGGCGGATTATCGTTATTATGTGGATACGGGACCGGTGATTGAGCGCGGTTGGGCGGCCAAATCAGGCTTAGGATTTATCGGCAAAAACGGCATGCTGATCTCGCGTCGACACGGCAACTGGTTGTTCCTCGCCGCAGTCCTGACCACGCTGGAATTCGAGCCCGACGAGCCGGTGAGAAAAGAGGCGGCCGGGCGGGAGCTGGAGCCGGGATTATTGTGCGGCAAGTGCACGCGCTGCATGGACGCGTGTCCGACGCAGGCATTGCCCGCGCCTGGTGTGGTTGATGCGAGGCGCTGCGTGTCGTACCAGACCATTGAAAACAAAGGGATTATCCCGCGCGAACTGCGAGTGGGGATTGGGCAGCGAATTTACGGCTGCGACACCTGCCTGGAGGTGTGCCCGTGGAACCGCTTTGCGCAGGCAGGCCGGCAGGTGTTGCTGGCGGCGCGTTACGGGCTGGCGGACATGCCGCTGCACGAGGTTCTGGAGCTGACGCCGGAGCGATTTGCAGCGGTGTTCAAGGGCACGGCCATCAAGCGGGTGAAGCTGGCCGGTCTGTTGCGCAACGCCTGTATTGTGGCAGCGAATACCGGTGCGTTGGATTGCCTGGAATCGCTGGTGGCGTTGGCGGGTCACACGTCGCCCGTGGTGCGGGCCCATGCCGTGTGGGCGGTGCGGAGGATGGGCGGAGTCGAGCGGTTGCGCGAGTTTCAGGCGGTGGAGGCGGATGTTTCGGTTTTGGCGGAATACAGCGGGGCGGTTTAAGCGCGGAGGAGATCTTTTCGGCCAAAGGCGAGAAATCGAAGGCGCGGAGTTTTAATATGCACCTGCAAACCGTGGTTACCGGACGAAAATCAGTGCTAACAGCATAGGTGACTGAGGGGAATCAAATGCAGGGTGATTTGGGCTTAGATAGCTTGCAATGGAGCGGGTTAAGGGAGGGTAAAGAAGGCGGACGGGAGGCGATTTTTGGGGGAGTCAACAATTTATCCAAAATCTTCTTGCCGGTGACCTCGGGTTTGGTAGCTTCCGCCTCTTTTCTCATTTCATAGCCATACTTCGATATGCCCACCATCAACCAACTCGTACGCAAGGGACGTCGCCAAATTCGTGCGAAATCCAAGTCCCCCGCGCTCTCAGGCAACCCCTTCCGTCGCGGCGTGTGCGTGCAGGTCATGACCCGCACCCCTAAGAAGCCGAACTCCGCTATCCGTAAAGTCGCCAAGGTTCGCCTGACGAATGGTAGCGAAGTGATCTCCTATATTCCTGACGAGGGCCACAACCTCCAGGAGCACTCCATTGTGCTCGTGCGCGGTGGCCGCGTGAAGGACTTGCCTGGTGTTCGTTACCACATCGTCCGTGGTACCCTCGACGCCACCGGTGTTGAAAAACGCCGCCGCAGCCGTTCGAAGTACGGTGTTAAGCGCCCGAAGGCCGCCAAGGCCGCTCCCAAGAAGTAATTTAACCGAGAACCATATCCATGTCACGCCGTCACAAAGCCGATAAGCGCCAAGCCGCTCCGGACATCCGTTATAACAGCACGCTGGTTGCCCATCTCGTCAATGTCGTCATGGAAGACGGCAAGAAGAACACCGCTGAGCGCATCGTCTACGGTGCGTTTGAGAAGGTCTCCGAGAAACTCGAAAAGGGTGATCCCGTTGATTTGATGATCGGCGCGTTGGAAAACGCCCGTCCTCGTCTCGAGGTCAAGAGCCGCCGCGTTGGTGGCGCCACCTACCAGGTTCCCGTGGAAATCTCCTACGAGCGCCAAGAGAGTCTCGCGCTCCGCTGGATCGTCACCGCCGCATCCGGCCGCAAGGGTGTTCCCATGAAGGACGCTCTGGCCTCCGAGATTGTCGACGCCTACAACAACACCGGTTCGGTTGTTAAGAAGAAGGAAGACACCCACAAGATGGCCCAGGCCAATCGCGCCTTCGCCCACCTCCGTTGGTAATCCGTCAGTTCATTACCACCCATGTCTGAAGCTCCCGTCATTTCTATCGTCACCGACAAGTCGAAGGTTTCTCCGGTTAACTCCAAGAACCGTCCCTTCCCTCTCGAGTGGACTCGTAACATCGGTATTGTCGCGCACATTGACGCCGGCAAGACCACCACCAGCGAACGCATTCTGTTCTACTCGGGCAGCGTGCATAAGATGGGCGAAGTGCACGAAGGCACTGCGGTGACCGATTGGATGGAGCAGGAGCGTGAGCGTGGTATCACGATCACCGCCGCCGCCATTTCCTGCGCCTGGAACGCCTCGTGCGGTCCATGGAAGGGAATCAAGCAGCGCGTTAACATCATCGACACCCCCGGCCACGTGGACTTCACGGCTGAGGTTGAGCGTTCGATGCGCGTTCTCGACGGTGCGGTTTCGGTGTTTTGCGCCGTTGCCGGCGTGCAGCCCCAATCCGAGACGGTCTGGCGTCAGGCCAACAAGTACGGAGTTCCTCGCGTTGCCTTCATCAATAAGATGGACCGCGTCGGTGCCGACTTCTTCCGCGCCATTTCCGAAATGCGTGAGAAGCTGGGCGCAAATGCCCACGCCCTCTTCATTCCGATCGGTAAGGAAGAA
Source organism: Opitutus sp. (assembly GCA_024998815.1). Taxonomy (NCBI): domain Bacteria; kingdom Pseudomonadati; phylum Verrucomicrobiota; class Opitutia; order Opitutales; family Opitutaceae; genus Opitutus; species Opitutus sp. The sequence continues at coordinate 1,646,303 of JACEUQ010000001.1, read as the reverse complement.
AACTTCACGGGCGTCATCGACCTCGTGCAGAACCTCGCTTACTACTTCGAGGATCCCGCGAACATGGATCTCGATCCGAAGATCCACCCGATTCCCGCTGAGTACGCCGCTCAGGCCAAGGAATACCGCGAGAAGCTGATCGAAGCCGCGTCCGACTTCGATGATGTTCTCGCAGATAACTATCTCAATGGCGTAGAGATCACCGCTGACGCTTTGTTGCTCGCTGTCCGCAAGGCCACCGTGTCGATGAAGTTCACCGGCGTGATCCCCGGTTCTGCCTTCAAGAAAAAGGGCGTTCAGCGCCTGCTTGACTGCGTCGTTAACTTCCTGCCTTGCCCGCTCGACGTTCCCCCGATGAAGGGTCAGAACCTCGACGGCGAAGAGGTTTCCGTCACCGTTAACGACAGCTCCTTGCTTGCCGGTCTTGCCTTCAAGCTCTGGACCGACCCGTTCGTCGGCAAACTGGTTTTCTACCGCGTCTACACCGGCACCCTGCAAAAGGGCACATCCCTTTACAATCCCCGCACCCGCCGTTCGGAGCGCGTTTCCCGCCTCGTGCTCATGCGCGCCATGGACCGCGAAGAAATCGAAACCGCCTACTCAGGCGACATCTGCGCGTTGGTTGGCGTCAAGGAAGTCATCACCGGCGACACGCTGTGCAATGAGGACTACGACGTTCGCCTCGAGCCGCCGTCCTTCCCTGAGCCGGTGATCGCGATGTCCATCGAGCCGAACTCGAAGGCTGACCAGGAGAAACTCGGCACCGCGCTCCAGCGCTTGGTTGCTGAAGATCCGACCCTCCGCGTTAAGACCGACGTCGATACCGGCCAAACGATTCTCGCCGGCATGGGCGAGCTTCACCTCGAAATCATCCTCGATCGCATGAAGCGCGAGTTCAAGGTTGAGGCCACCTCGGGCAAACCGCAGATCGCTTACCGCGAGACCATCACCGCAAGTGCTGATGGCGAAGGTAAGTTCATCCGTCAGTCCGGCGGTAAGGGCCAATATGGCCACGTCGTGATTAAGATGGAAGCCAACGAAAAGGGTAAGGGCGTCGAAGTCTTCAACGAAACCGTTGGTGGCTCGATTCCCAAGGAGTTCATCAAACCTTCCACGGAAGGTATCATCGAGGCCGCCAACAATGGCGTCGTCGCTGGTTATCCCGTGGTCGATGTCATTATCCGCATTGTCGACGGTTCATTCCATGACGTCGACTCCTCGGAAATGGCGTTCAAGATGGCTGGTATCTTCGCGTTCAAGGATGCGATGAAGGCCGCTAAGCCCATCTTGCTTGAACCCATCATGGGCGTCGAAGTGACGACCCCTGAAGAGTATCAAGGCGACTTGATCGGCGACATCAATCGTCGTCGTGGTCGTATCAACGGCATGGAGTCCAAGAACGCGGCTTGCATCATCAACTCGAACGTTCCGCTCGAGATGCTGTTCGGCTACGTCACGGACATCCGTTCCCTTTCCAAGGGCCGCGCCAGCGCATCCATCACTCCTTCCCATTTCGAGCAGGTTCCGAACTCGCTCCTCACCAAGATCGTCGAGTCTTCCACCAAGGCTCCCGCTCGCACCTAACCCTTCGTTCTTTTTACCGCCATGAAAGGCCAACGCATTCGCATCAAACTTCGGGGCTACGACTATCGCGTAATCGACCAGTCCGCATCCGAAATCGTAGAAACAGCCAAGCGCTCCGGCGCTCGTGTCTCCGGGCCCATCCCGTTGCCCACGCGCATCGAAAAGCTGACGGTTAACCGTTCGCCGCACGTCGACAAAAAGTCGATGGAGCAGTTCGAAACGCGGACCCACAAGCGTCTTATCGACATCATTGAGCCCACCGCCCAGACGGTCGACGAGCTCAAGAAATTAAATCTTCCTTCCGGCGTTGACATCACCATCACGGTGTGAGTTATCGACCGACCCAGAACACGTAATTTACATTTTAGCAGCGTCCCATGTGCACCCCGTGCACCGCTGGGCTTCTCTAATGTAGGCCGTTAAACGGAAAACTTTCCACCTACCACTTAGCCATGTCAATCAGCACCCTACTCGGTAAAAAAATCGGGATGACGCAGGTCTACGACGCACAAAACGTCTTAGTCCCCGTCACCGTGGTCGAAGCCGGCCCATGCCCGGTCGTCCAAATCAAGACGATTCAGGTCGACGGTTACAACGCCGTCCAGATCGGTTTCTCCAAGCAGAAATCCAAGAACGCCTCCAAGGCCGAAAAGAACCACGCCGCCAAGGCTGGTCTTGAAGACGCTCCGCGCGTTCTTAGCGAAGTTCGCCTCGATGCGCCTTCGACCAACAAAGTCGGTGATGTGATCACCGTCTCCACTTTCACTGAAGGCCAGCTTGTTGACGTCACTGGCGTCACCAAGGGCAAAGGCTTCCAGGGCGTTGTGAAGCGTTTCCGTGTTGGTGGCGGTCCGGCCACGCACGGTTCCATGTTCCATCGCCGTATCGGTTCGATCGGTATGCGCCAGACTCCTGGCCGCGTTTGGAAGAACCAAGCGATGCCTGGCCACATGGGCCAGCTCCAGCGCACCCTTCAGAACCTTTTGATCGTTAAAGTTCTTCCCGAGAAGAACCTTATCTTGGTCAAAGGTGCCATCCCTGGCGCCAATGGTGACGACGTCATCGTTCGCACCGCCATCAAGGGTCAGCCCAAGAAAGCCTAACCCTTAAGGAGAATAACTGCACATGAAACTCAAAGTTTTCAGCTCTGACGGTAAGACCTCCCGCGAACAAGATTTCGCCGGTATCCCCGTATTCGAAGGCGACAAAGGCCTCCAAGCCGTCAAGGAAGTGATCGTCGCGATCAATGCCAACAACCGTCTCGGCACCCACTCCACGAAAACCCGTGGCGAAGTGTCCGGCGGCGGCAAAAAGCCCTGGCGCCAAAAGGGCACCGGTCGCGCTCGCGCCGGTTCCACCCGCTCCCCGATCTGGGTCGGCGGTGGCGTTGTCTTCGGGCCCAAGCCCCGCGACTACTCCAAGAAGATCAACTCCAAGGTCAAGGCCCTCGCTTTCAGCCGCGCGCTGTTCGATCGTCTTTCCGCTGGTGAAGTTGACGTCATCGAGCGTTGGGAAGTTGCCCCCGTTAAGACCCAGGTCTTGGACGCGGTCATCGCCCGCATCGCTCCCGTAGGCAAGATCCTCATCGTGGACTCCGAGTTCACCGCCGACACGGCCCGCGCCGCCTGCAACCTTCAGCGTATCTCGCTCCAGGAAGCCTGCACGCTCAACACGCTCGATCTCGCGCAATACAAGAAGATCATCGTCAGCACCACCGCTCTGGAGGCTATCATCGCCCGCGTCAACGGAGGTAAGAACTAATGATCCCTAACGTCCTGAAACTCGTCCGTCTCACCGAGAAGTCCAACAAGCTCTCTTCCGAGCTTGGCCAGTACACCTTCGAAGTAGCGATCACCAGCAACAAGCACCAGATCGCCGTAGCCGTTGAAAAAGCCTTCAAGGTCACGGTTACCCGCGTCAACACCGCCGTCATCCGCGGTAAAAACAAAAAGAGCCGTCAAGGCCGCCCGAGCATGACTTCTAACTACAAGAAGGCCGTCGTGACTCTTAAGGCCGGCGACAAGATCGAGCTCGTCTAATCTGGAGAACACACACCATGCCTCTCACTCCTGTACGTCGTCCCCTCACGCCTTCCCAGCGCTTCACGCAGCTGAACAAGCCTGAGGGTCTTTCCAAAAAACGCCCCGAGGCCAAGCTCACCGAGCCCAAGCCTAAGAGCGGTGGTCGTAACGTCTATGGTCGCATCACCTGCCGTCGTCGCGGCGGTGGCCATAAGAAGCTTTACCGCATCATCGATTTCATGCGCGACATCCTCGACATGCCCGCCCGCGTGCAGGCCATCGAGTATGATCCGAATCGTACTGCCCACATCGCTCTCATCGCTTATTCGAGCGGCGAAAAGCGTTACATCCTTGCCCCCAAGGGCCTCAAGGCTGGCGACACCATCGTCACCTCGAACAAGGCTGCGTTGAATGATTTCAACGTGGGTAACAATTTCCCGCTCTCGATCATCCCTCCGTCCACCAAGCTGCACAACGTCGAGCTCGTTCCCGGTCGCGGGGCGCAACTCGGCCGTACCGCTGGTACCTCCATTGAGTTGGTCAACGTCGAGAACGGTTTTGCCCAAATCAAGCTTCCCTCTGGCGAAGTTCGTTTGGTCAACGCCAACTGCCGCGCCACCATTGGTGAGGTCGGTAACGCCGACCAGATCAACGCTTCGCTCGGTAAAGCCGGTCGTAATCGTTGGCTTGGCAAACGCCCCCGCCAGCGCGGTGTGGCGATGAACCCGGTCGATCACCCCAACGGTGGTGGTCAGGGTAAATCCAAGGGTGGTGGCGGTCGCCAACACCTCGTTTCTCCTTGGGGTCAGCTCGCCAAGGGTTTCCCGACGCGCAAACGCTCCAAGCCTTCCAGCTCCCAGATCCTTGTTCGCCATAACGGTCGCAAGCCCCGCGGAAAGAAGTAATTTCTACACCTTACCAATATGGCACGCTCCATCAAAAAAGGTTTCTTTGTCGATTACCACCTGCTCGAGAAAATCGAGAAGGCCATCAAGGCCGGTGGTTCCAAGAAACCCATCCAAACCTGGTCCCGCCGCTCGACGATTACGCCCGATTTCATCGGCCACACGTTCAGCGTTCATAACGGCAAAGCCTTCATCTCGGTTCACGTCACCGAGAACATGGTCGGTCACAAGCTCGGCGAATTCGCGCTCACCCGCGTGTTCAAGGGCCACGGTGGCATGACCCGCAAGGAAATCTAATACGCTAAACCGCCCTCGTGATCCTGCGGATCGCCATCGTTTTGGCTGCTTTGTTTTTCACTTCGGTGAACTGCAAAGCAGAACAACTCCAGGCGTTCCGCACGATCTCGGGGGCTTTGGTAGTGGCCGTAGAGCCGACCCGCATCGCGGATGTCGTTCTCCTCGGCGCCGGCTTCGAAACCGGCCTTCGTCAAGGGATGGTATTCAGCATCATGCGTTCAGGAGTGAAAATAGCCGAGGTCGTACTCGTCGAACTTCGCCCCCGCGCCAGTGCCGCTATCATTATCCACTTACTCCCGGGTCAAACGATCCGGTCCGGAGACACTGCCAACGTAAAAACTCTCAAGGTATAATCAATAACTACAAAAAGGGCAGGGGACTTCGGTCCTGCTGTCGCCCCAAAAGGGAATCTTAATCAAATGGAAGTCCAAGCCCTCACTCGCTACGCGCGCATGTCCCCTAAAAAGGTGCGCGAAGTCGTTCGTACCATCCAAGGTCGCAAAGCCAACGATGCCGTCGATCTCCTTACGCTCATCCCGCGTAAGTCCGCCCGCCTGATCGTGAAGACGCTCAAGAGCGCCATCGCTAACGCCGAAAACAACAACAACCTCTCCTCCGACAATCTGTTCGTGAAGAGCGCGTTGGTTGAAAACGGACCCGTCTTGAAGCGCTTCAAGGCCGGTGCCCGCGGTACCGCGATGCCCCGCCGTAAGAAGATGTCCCACATCCTCATCGTCCTCTCCGACGGTAACTCCAACTAATTTACCACCATGGGCCAAAAGACCAATCCAATCGGCTTCCGTCTAGCCGTTCGCCGCAACTGGCAATCCCGCTGGTATGCTTCCAAGAAGGACTTCGCTAAGCTCCTCTTCGAAGATCAAATCATCCGTGAGAAACTCATGGAGAAGCTCAAGCAGGCTTCTGTTCCCCGTATCTTCATCGAGCGCGCGTCCAACCGCGTTCGCGTCAAGATCTACACCGCCCGTCCGGGTCTGGTGATCGGCCGCAAGGGCGCCGAGATCGAGAACATCAAGGCCGAGCTCGCAAAGCTCACCGGCAAGGACGTCCTCCTTGACATCCAAGAGGTCAAGAAGCCCGAGATCGAAGCTCAGCTTGTTGCCGAAAACGTATGCTTGCAGCTCGAACGCCGCATCGCTTTCCGCCGCGCCATGAAAAAGGCCGTTGAGTTGGCCATGGCGCTCGGTGCCGAGGGCATTCGTATTCAATCTTCCGGTCGTCTCGGTGGTGCCGACATCGCTCGTCGCGAATGGCAGCGCAAGGGTCGTGTTCCTCTCCACACGCTCCGCGAAAACATCGACTACGGGTTCGCTGAAGCGAAGACCGTTTACGGCAAGATCGGCGTCAAATGCTGGATCTGCAAAAAGGAAGCTGACACGACGCTCTAAACCCGTCGCCCGTCCTAACCATTTAACTAAAGAGAAACCATCATGGCTCTCGCTCCAGCACGCACCAAATATCGTAAGTCACAAAAGGGTTCCCGTAAGGGTAACGCCAAGCGTGGTAACACGATTTCCTTCGGCGAATTCGGTCTCCAATCCCTCAGCCGTGGTCCTATGACCGGCCAACAGATTGAGGCCGCCCGAGTCACCATTTCGCGCCATCTAAAGCGCAAGGGTAAACTCTGGATTCGCGTTTTCCCCCACAAGCCAATCACTAAGAAACCTGCCGAAACGCGCATGGGCTCTGGTAAAGGTCCGGTCGAATATTATGTCGCCCAGATCAAGCCAGGTGCAGTCCTGTTCGAACTCGGTGGTGTCACCGTGACCGTCGCAAAAGAGGCTTTCCGCCTTGCCGACGCCAAACTGCCCTTCCGTTGCCGCTTCATTGTGCGCGAAGGCACCGCCGCCTAACCAAACTCCGGCTACCCGCTGGAAAAAATCGCCATGAGCAAGAAGATCAATCCCATTAACGAGCTAGCCTCCGCTGAGCTCGACGCCAAGCTGACCGAAAACCGCGAAAAGCTTCTTCACCTCCGCCTGCGCAAGCAGACCGGCCAGGTCGAGAAGACCCACGAGCTGCGTATCCTGCGTAAGGATATCGCCCGTCTCGAGACTGCGCGCACCGCCAAGAATAAGAAGGCCGCCGCCTAATCGTATATCCACATGTCCACCACGACCCGCAATTCTCGCAAGGACCTCACCGGTTTCGTCACCAGCCGCTCTGGCGACAAGTCCATCAAGGTTACCGTTCCCTACAAGATCCCGCATCCGCGTTACCAGAAGACCATCAATCGTAAAACCGTTGTGCACGTGCACGACGAGAAGAACGAGACCAAGGTCGGTGACAAGGTCGAGATCATGGAGACTCGTCCGCTGAGCCGCCTCAAGCGCTGGCGCATCGTCAAAATCATTCAAGCTGCCGTTGCCGCCGATGGCGCTGCGATCAGCGAAAATGATGTTGCCGATCTCGTCCCCACCAAGACGACCAAGGCTTAATTCCCATAACATTTAACAAAGACACCCGTCATGCTACAACTCCGTTCATGGGTAGAAGTCGCTGATAACACAGGCGCTCGTCGCGCGATGTATATCAGCAAAAAAGGTCAGAACACCACCACCGCTGGCGTCGGTGATGTCGTCACCCTCCACATCAAGGAAAGCTCCACCGATGCTTCCGTGAAAAAGGGTGAGGTTCACAAGGCCGTCATCATCCGCACCAAGGCTCCGGTTCGCCGCGCCGATGGTAGCTACCTGCGTTTCGACAGCAACGCCGTCGTCATCCTCACTGCGGATGGCAATCCCAAGGGCACCCGTATCTTCGGCCCTGTCGCTCGCGAACTGCGTGCGAAAAACTTCATGAAGATCATCTCGCTCGCTCCGGAGGTCCTCTAACATGTCCGTTAAATATCACGTAAAACGCGGCGACGATGTCGTCGTTATCGCCGGTTCCCAAAAAGGTAAATCGGGCAAAGTCATCGAGATCCTTCCCGCTAAGGATCGCGTTCGCGTTGAAGGCGTCGCGATGCTCAAGCGCCACATGAAGAAGTCCGAGGCCAACCCCGCCGGCGCTATTGTTGAGCGCGAGGGTTCGGTCCACGTTTCCAATCTGCAGAAGAAAGCCGTGTTCGACGCGTCCAAAAAACGCGCCGCCAAGGCCTAATCTCTAAATAATTAAATTAGGGCTTGCCAGGGTCGAAGCTACTTCATGTAACTTCGACCCTTTTCCGCCTCTACACACTCTCTAATTGCCATCCGGGTCGGTAATCCGGTGGCTCTTACCATAATGAGCAATAACACTCCTTTCCTTAAAAAACACTACACCGAGCAGGTTGTCCCTGCCTTGGTCAAAAGCCGCGGCTACAAAAACACCCACCAGTTGCCGAAGATCGTAAAGATCTCCATCAACACGGGTATTGATGCAGAAGCCGACAAAAACCAGATCGCCGACATTCAGCGCGATCTTGCCCTCATTGCTGGTCAAAAACCAGTTCTGTCGAAGTCCAAGAAGGCTATCTCGAACTTCAAGCTGCGCGAGGGTCAGGTCGTCGGTGCGCACGTCACCCTCCGTGGTGAGCGCATGTGGGATTTCCTCTATCGCCTTCTCGCGGTAGCACTTCCTACTATCCGCGACTTCCGCGGCGTCGGCTCCAAGCTCGACGGTCAGGGCAACTACAATCTCGGCGTCGCCGACTTCACCATTTTCCCGGAAATCACCGTTGAGAATGTGAAGAAGGCCATGGGTCTTGATATCACCATCGTGACCACCGCATCCACGGATGACGAAGGCCGCGAACTCCTCAAGCTCCTCGGCATGCCCTTCCGTCGCACCGAGCAGCAGGTCGCCGCCGACGCGGCCGCCGCCAAGAACAACGCAGCCTAATCCTTTTTCGTTATGCCGAAGACATCCGCCATCAACAAAAACGAGAAGCGCAAGGCTCTCGTCGCTAAGTTCGCCGTTCAACGCGCCGAGCTCAAAGCCATCCTCGCTAATCCTGTCACGAACGACGAAGAGTTTTTCGCCGCACAGAAAAAGCTTCAGAAACTCCCCCGTAACTCCGCGAAGAATCGCATTCGTAACCGTTGCTCCATGAGCGGTCGCCCTCGCGCCTTCATTCGCAAGTTCGGCGTTTCGCGTATCACCTTCCGCGAGCTTGCTCTGAACGGCAAGATCCCGGGCGTGACCAAGTCCTCTTGGTAACAATTTCAGGGCCACGGGGGTCGGATATGACCCGCGAGCTCTACTAAAACAACATCCACCATGACAGATCCCGTCAGCGACTTCCTGACCCGCCTACGCAATGCGTATAAAGCTGGTCTCGCCGAGTGCGTATCGCCGCACTCCAACCTCAAGGAAAGCCTAGCCGCTATCCTTAAATCCGAAGGCTTTGTCTCCGGCGTTTCCCTTTCGACTGATGACCGTGGTCACAAGACCCTGGTTGTTAAGCTCAAGTATGTGGACAACGCTCCGGCAGTCACAAATCTCTCCCGCGTTTCGACCCCCGGTCGCCGCCTCTACTACAGCTACACGGAGATCCCCCGCGTGCTGAACGGTCTCGGCATCAGCATCCTTTCGACCTCGAAGGGCCTGTTGAAGGACCAAGATGCCCGTCGCCAAAAAGTTGGCGGCGAATTGCTCTGCAAAGTCTGGTAACCTGGAACAAACCCACATGTCACGCGTAGGCAAAATTCCAGTTATCATTCCTGACAAGGTTAAGGTCGTCGTTACCGGACACACCGTGTCGGTCGAAGGCCCCAAGGGCAAAGTCGCTAAGACTTTTGCTCCCGTTGTCTCCATTGTGCATGCTGACAAAACTGTCACCATTGCGCCCCTCGACGAGAGTCGTTTCTCCCGCGCCATGTTCGGCACCGTTCGCTCGGTGATCGCCGCCATGGTCAAGGGTGTATCCGAAGGCTTCGTTAAGGATCTCGAAATTCAGGGCGTCGGTTTCAAGGCTGTCCTCAAGGGCAAGCAACTTGACCTCGCGCTCGGTTATTCGCACGCGATTCTTTTCGACATCCCCGAGGGCATCAAAATCACCGTCGCCGACCAGACCAAGGTCAAGGTTGAGGGCGCTGACAAGCAGCTTGTTGGCATGGTGACTGCGACCATCCGCAGCTACTATCCGCCGGAGCCGTACAAGGGTAAGGGCGTCCGTATCGTTGGCGAGCGCGTCCGCCGTAAAGAAGGCAAGACGGTCGCTTAACCTTTGTAATCATAACAATTTACTAGCTCTCCCGAGCATAAAAAATAAATGTCCACTACTCGCAAAGCTGACCTACTCCAGAAGCGTCGTTGGCGCATTCGCAAGAAGGTTTTCGGCACGGCCCTCCGTCCCCGTTTGGCTGTTCGCTTCACCAGCAAGCACATCTACGCACAAGCTATCGACGACCAAGCCGGCACCACGCTGGCCTTCCTCTCGAGCCTCGATGCCGACCTGCGCAAGCTGGAGCTCTCCGCCAACATCGCCGGTGCCAAGTCCCTTGGTGCAGCTTTCGCCGCTAAGGCCAAGGCCGCCGGTATCACCTCCGTTGTGTTCGATCGCTGCGGCGCTCTCTACCACGGTAAAGTTAAAGTCTTCGCAGATGCCGCTCGCGAAGGTGGTCTCGCATTCTAATCTATGAGCACTATTCCTCCTGCAGCTCCCGCTGGTGATCAGCAGCAGCGTCCGCCCCGTCGGGAAAATCGCGGTCCTCGCGAGATCCCGAAGTCCTACGACGAGCATGGTAACGAGTTGGTTGAAAAGATCGTTTTCATTAACCGTTGCGCTAAAGTCGTTAAGGGTGGTCGTCGCTTCAGCTTCTCCGCCATTTGCGTAGTTGGTGACCGTAAAGGTCGCGTTGGTGTCGGTTACGGCAAAGCCAACGAGGTTCCCGATGCTATCAAAAAGAGCACCGAGAACGCCAAGAAGAACTTCGTGACCGTGCAGCTCAAGGGCGACACGATCCCGCACGATGTCATGGGTATTGCCGACGGCGGCAAGGTCCTCCTGAAGCCCGCTTCGACCGGTACCGGCCTCATCGCCGGTGGTGCCGTTCGCGCCGTGCTTGAGGCTGCTGGCATCAAGAACATCCTCACCAAGTCCAGCGGTTCCAGCAATCACATTGCTGTGGTGCATGCGACCCTCAACGGTCTCTTGCAGCTGCGTACCGCCGAGCAAATCAAAGCCGCCCGTTCGGCTTAATCTGGTTAAAGAATAATCCGAGTCCCACCTTACTATATAGTAGGGTGGGGCGACCCATTTAGGAAAATACATGAAACTCCACGAACTTAAGAACGTTAAAGGCGCTGTCCACCGTAAGAAGCGCGTAGGCTGCGGCGAAGGCAGCGGCCACGGTAAGACCTCCGGTCGCGGCGGTAAGGGCCAATCGGCCCGCTCCGGTAGCTCCATCCGTCCCGGCTTCGAAGGCGGCCAGATGCCCCTTTATCGTAAGTTGCCCCATCGCGGCTTCAACCAGGCTGCATTCCGCAATGCTCCCGAGGTGGTTAACATCGGCGAATTTGCCAAGCTTGACGCTAGCATCACGGAGCTCAACTCCGAGATCCTCACCAAGCTCGGCCTCGTTCGCGGTGACAAAAAACTGCTCAAGGTTCTCGGTACCGGTGAACTCACGCGCGCCTTCAAGGTGACTGCCGCCAAGTTCTCCGACACCGCCAAGGCCAAGATTGAGGCCGCAGGCGGCCAGGCCATCGTCGCCTAATATTAGGTGCAGGCCGCGCGAAATTATATCGCGCGGCCTTTTTTTTATTCTGATTTCCTGTCCTCCGATTTATTGCCGTGCTCTCTGCATTCACGAATTCCCTGAAGATCCCTGAGCTTCGCTCCCGTATTTTTTATACGTTGGCACTCCTTTTTGTCGCCCGTGTGGGTGCGCATATCCCGCTCCCCGGCCTCAATCCCGCGCCCTTGGCTGCCTTTTTCAAGGACCAAGCCGGCAGTAACGGCGGCGCTTTGGTTGGTCTCTACAACATGTTCACGGGTGGCGCACTTGTTAAAGGTGCTGTTTTCGCCCTAGGCATCATGCCCTACATCAGCGCATCGATCATCTTTCAATTGATGACGGCTGTGGTTCCCGCCCTTAGCCGCCTCTCGCAAGAGGGTGATGTGGGCCGCCAAAAACTCACTCAGTATACCCGCTACGCCACGCTCATCATTTGTTTGGTTCAGGGTACGCTCTTGATTTTGGCCCTGGAAAATCCGGCGCGCCTGTTCGGGTCTAATTTCGATGTCAATGTCTATGGCTCAATCGTGATTGCGCCAAAAGCTTGGTTCTTAATTACTTCGGTTGTCTTCATGACTGCCGGTACGCTCCTTCTCATGTGGTTGGGCGAGCAGATTACCCAGCGCGGCATCGGTAACGGCGTTTCGTTGCTCATTTCTGTTGGTATTTTGGCCGACATCCCCGGTGCAGCCGCAACCGCCTACCAGTTGTTTTTCCCGGCCATTGGTGTTAAGGGCCTTGGTTTGCCGCAGGCGGTTGTTATGATCCTTCTGTTCGTTCTTGTGACGATGGGAATCATTCTGGTTGTGCAGGGCCAGCGTAAGATTCCGGTTCAGTATGCCAAGCGGGTTGTTGGTAACAAGGTCATGGGCGGTCAAAGCTCCTTCCTTCCCCTCAAGGTCAATTATTCCGGTGTCATGCCCGTGATTTTCGCCAGCGCCATTTTGCTTTTTCCCCAGCAGATTTTCTCCCAAGTGGGGGCTGCCTTCGATATGAAGTTCCTCACCGAGTTTGCACAAAACTTGTTGCGTGGCCACTGGGTGTATTACGCCTCCATGGCGACCCTGATCCTTTTCTTCAGCTATTTCTGGGTGTCGGTCATGTTCAAACCCATTCAGATTGCCGATGACCTGAAGAAATACGGCGGTTATATTCCTGGCGTGCGTCCCGGTGCTCCCACCGCAAAGTTTCTGGATTTCATCATGACCCGCATGACTTTGGCTGGCGCTATCTTTTTGACGCTGATTGCCGTTATGCCCGACATTTTCCTCTTCGAGCTTAACGTTCCTCAACGATTGGCTGTGTTTTTCGGCGGCACCGGCATGCTGATCACGGTGGGCGTGATTTTGGATACGATGAAGCAGATCGAGACCTTCCTGTTGCAGCGCCACTACGACGGATTCCTTAAGAAGGGCCGCGTACGCGCTCGCAGTTCGAATTCTCCCAGTGCCACAAGTGATGCCCTCAGTTCCGAGGCCGTGATGAAGTTGGCCGTGCCCGTCCTTGTGCTCCTCGCGCTTGGTGTGGGTATTTGGGCTTATCGAATTCTTTTGAAATAAAGCTTTACTTCGTCGGTAGTGACTGAAAGCTTTGACCTCTTTTCTTCTTACGGCCCTCCGGCCCAACAGAAGTTCTTACTGCTCGGTTCCTCTCCATGCTCCACTGGAATGTGGGAGAATCAGCTTCGTTCTTTGAATATTGAGCACGTCTCTCTCGTTGACTTGATTCAGCGAGAGATTTCACGTGCATCGTCCCTCGGCCAAATGGTCGAACGGGCGATCCGCCAGGAATCACCCCTGTCGGACGAAACCACCCTCGCACTCGTGCGTCGTTGGTTTTGGGCACGTAAACCTGATGCGGGTTTCGCCTTAATTGGCTTCCCGGCTACGTTGCTCCAAGCCAAAGTGTTCGACGAGTGGCTTGATGCCCGTGATGAAAATCTTCACGGCGTCATTCCTTTATCTGACTCCGCCGAGTTACTCGTTGAGCACTATCGCACTTTGGGCCTTCTCATCGAAGCCCCTGAATTTGCAGTCCTATGATTCCCATTAAAAATAAAGAAGGGATCATGCGGATGCGTGAATCCTGTGCGATTGCCGCCCTCGTGTTAAAACAGCTCAAAGAGCTCGTTCGTCCGGGGATTACGACTTATGACTTGGATCAAGCTGCACGCGACTTTATGTCGCAGCACGGAGCTAGGAGCGCTTGTTATGGTTACAAAATCGGCAGCCGCCGGTTTCCCGCTTACACCTGTCTTTCGGTTAACGAAGAAGTGGTACACGGAATCGGTTCGCTGAAGCGCGTTTTGCACGATGGCGATGTGGTCTCTTTGGATGTCGTTATTGAATATAACGGCTACATTGGTGACAACGCCACCACCGTACCGCTGGGCACGGTTTCCCCTAAAATTGCCGAGTTGTTACGCGTCTCTGAAGAGGCGCTTTACCTCGGGATTAAGCAGGCGATCGTCGGCAATCGCATCGGCGATATCTCCCATACCATTCAAACTCACGTCGAAGCCCACGGCTTTGGCGTCGTTCGCGATCTGGTCGGTCATGGGGTTGGTATTTCGATGCACGAAGACCCGCAAATCCCCAACTTCGGCCGCCGCAATGCAGGTGAAAAAATCAAGCCAGGTATGACATTGGCGATCGAGCCCATGGTCAATCTGGGGACCTATCGGACCAAGACCCTAAGTGACGGCTGGACGATTGTCACCGCTGACAACTCTCCCTCCGCACACTTCGAACACACCGTGCTCACCACTGAAACCGGCCCTGAGATCCTCACGATCCCAAAGGCTAATTAAACACTTTCCCTAAAACTTTCCGGACCAAATGCCTTGCGCTGCGGTCCTGTTGCTCAACCTTCCAACGTCCCTAAACCCAACCATCCATGCCACGTATTCTCGGTGTTGATATTCCCGCGAAGAAGAAAATCGCGTTTGCCCTCCGTTACATCTACGGAATCGGTCCCGTCCGCGCGGACCTGATCGTTAAAGAAGTCGGTATTGATCCCGACTCCCGCGCTGAAGCCCTCACTGAGGAGCAGCTCAACAAAATCCTTCACATCATCACTGAGAACAAGTGGGTGGTTGAGGGCGATCTCCGCCGTGAGCTCATGGGCAACCTGAAGCGCCTCCAGGCGATTAATTGCTACCGTGGCGTTCGCCACCGCAAGAGCCTGCCCGTTCGCGGTCAGCGCACGAGCACCAATGCCCGCACCCGCAAGGGCCCGCGCCGTACCGTCGGCGTCACCAAGGCCAAAGAATAAAAATTTACTACCATGGCTGAAGAAAAGTCCGCTCCTAAGAAAGAAAAGACCCCGAAGGTCGCCGCTGCCGGCGCCGAGGTCAAATCTCCCGCTGCCGATAAGCCTGCCAAGGCTTCCAAGGCCCCCAAAACCGATGGTGCCGAAGGCGCTGCTCCCGCTCCTGCGGCTGAGCAGAAGCCCGTCGAGCTCATCGGTGGCGTCGCCAAGCAGCCCACCGCCGAAGACCTTCTCAAAGAAGAGCTCGGTACGATCAAGATCCGCAAGGCCAAGGGCTCCAAGAACGTCGTTTCCGGCGTCGCCAACATCCTCGCTTCTTTCAACAACACGATCGTTTCGATCACCGACCAAAAAGGTCAGGTCATCGCTTGGTCCAGCGCAGGCAAGTGCAACTTCCGCGGTTCGCGTAAGTCCACCGCCTACGCCGCCCAGGTCGTCGCCCAAGACGCCGCCCGTAACGCCATGTCCCATGGTCTTAAGGATGTCGTGATCAAGGTTTCCGGTCCCGGCCTCGGCCGCGACAGCGCCATTCGCGCCCTCCAGGCCATCGGTCTGGAAATCAACACCATCATCGACGTTACCCCGGTGCCGCACAACGGCTGCCGTCCCCGTAAGCGCCGTCGCGTCTAATCTGACGCTTATCCTCATCACGGAATTCATTTAACAGTAACCCATCATGGCACGTTACACAGGTCCTACCACCCGCATCAGCCGCCGTTTCGCCACGCCGATCTTCGGCGCGACCAAGGCGTTTGAGAAACGCAACTTCCCCCCAGGGCAACACGGCCCCAAGCTCCGCCGCAAGCTCTCCGAGTACGCCGTCGGCTTGAACGAAAAGCAGAAGCTCCGTTACACCTACGGTCTGCTCGAGCGTCAATTCCGCCGCACCTTCGAAATCGCCAAGCGCGAGCGCGGCGTCACCGGCGAGCGCTTCTTGCAGCTCCTCGAGACCCGTCTGGACAGCGTCGTTTACCTCCTTGGTTTCGCCAAGAGCCGCGCCGCCGCCCGTCAGCTCGTTGGCCACGGCCACGTGCGCGTTAATGGTCACAAGCTCGACATCGCCAGCGCCGTCATCAAGGCCGGCGACGAGATCGAGATCAAGAACCTCGCGTCCTCCCGCCAGCTTGCCCAGCGCAACTTGGAAGAGAACCGCGGCCGTCCCGTCCCGGGCTGGCTCTCGCTCAACGCCGAGCAATTCAAGGCCGTGGTCA
This sequence comes from Opitutus sp., assembly GCA_024998815.1. Lineage (NCBI taxonomy): Bacteria > Pseudomonadati > Verrucomicrobiota > Opitutia > Opitutales > Opitutaceae > Opitutus > Opitutus sp. Next base: position 1,630,335 of record JACEUQ010000001.1, on the reverse strand, counting down.
ATCGTCTGCCTAACCGCGACGAAATCGCTGCCAACATCAACGAGCAGCTCATCGTTGAGTTCTACTCCCGCTTCTAAGCCGGAGTTTTCTCAACCCAACGCAGCAAACACTCACCTCCATGCCCAAACGCCTCGGAAAGTTCGAACTGCCCAATAAACTTAACAAGGTTGAGGAAGGCTCCACGCCGACCTACGCCAAGTTCATCGCCGAGCCATTCGAAGCCGGTTATGGTCACACCATCGGCAATTCTCTGCGTCGCGTTCTTCTGAGCTCGATCGAGGGTTCTGCCATCTCCTCGATCAAGATCGAGGGGGTTAATCACGAGTTCCAGAGCATTGATGGGGTCGTCGAAGATGTCACCGACATCGTCCTCAACCTGAAGAAGGTGCTCATCGTTTCCACGAAACGTGAGTCCATCACCCTCTCCATCAAGGTGAAGAACCGTGCCGGGTATGTCACGGCCGCTGACATCCAGGGTGATTCCAACATCACCATCGTCAATCCGACCCAGGTCATTGCTACCCTCGAGAAAAACACCTCTTTCGAGGCTGAAATCGAGATCAAGACCGGTCGCGGTTACTATCCTGGTGAGCAGAACAAGAAAGAAGAGCAGGCCATCGGTGTTATCCCGATCGACTCGCTTTTCTCCCCTGTTCGTCTCGTCAAGTACGCCGTGGAAAACACCCGCGTCGGCCAGATTACCGATTATGATAAGCTCATTCTCGAGATCTGGACGGACGGCCGCATCACCCCGGACGACGCCTTGAAGCAGTCCGGTTCGATCCTGAAGCACCACCTCGATGTCTTCGATCGCGTCAGCGACGAGTCCTTCGAGTTCGAGAACCAGCAGTCTGAGGTCAGCGAAGAGCAGAATAAGCTCCGTAAGCTCCTCAACATGTCGGTTAACGAAATCGAGCTTTCGGTTCGTGCAGCTAACTGCTTGAACAACGCCAACATCACGACCGTTGGCGAACTTGCGATGAAGTCTGAGCAGGAAATGCTCAAGTATCGCAACTTCGGCAAGAAGTCGCTCAACGAGATCAAAGACAAGCTCGAGGCCCTCGGTCTCTCGCTTGGCATGAAGATCGACGAGCGCCTCCTCGATGCCGTCAAAAAAGACGCCTAATCGGACGTAACGAATAGCGGGGAGTGAGTAGCGAGCATCCGCCTACTGCTCGCTCCCCGCCTACTCCGTTCATCCGACAACTCGTCACCCGATACCTAATTCCACTTTTGCGGTGCTTGCGCCGTCCGTGCCGCTCAACGCTGCGGTCCGGATTGCCGATCGGGCACCGCTCTTAAAAAAACACCACAATGCGCCACAAAAAACACAGTCACTCCCTCGCCGGTCGTAGCTCGCCTCACCGCGCTGCTATGCTCTCCAATATGGCCGCCTCGCTCATCGAGCACGACCGTATCGAGACGACCCTCGCCAAGGCGAAGGCCCTCCGTCCCTTTGTCGAAAAGATCATCACGAAGGCCAAACAGGCCGCCGCGAAGACCGAAAAGAAGGATGCCGTCCATCTCCGTCGCCTCGCCCTCAAGGACGTGCGCAACGAAGACATGATCACCCTTCTGTTCAACGAAAAGTACAAGGAGTTCGTTAACCGTAACGGCGGTTACACCCGTATCTACAAGCTCGCTCTCCCCCGCGTGAGCGATGCCGCCGAAATGGCGATCATCGAGTTCGTTAAGGCCGACGACAAGGGTTACACCAAGTCCAAGAAGCCTGCCAAAGCCAAGAAGGTTGCCGCACCCGCTGCGGAAGCCGCTCCCGAGGCCCAAGCCTAAGTCGTAAGCAGCGCCTCCGGGCGCCTCCTACGTCCCGTCAAAGCGCCGAAGAGCAATCTTCGGCGCTTTTTTGTGCCCAATTCCCTGCGTTGAAGTGCGGCCAAAACACGGCCAGTTGCAAGAAGCGGCTTTTGATCCCGCGCGCCTTTTTAAACCCGAACTCCTGAGTTGGCGGCGATGAGTTGGCGCAAGATGCTGGAGCAGATGATCGTGAGTGAATCCCCGAGGTGCACTAAATAGTGCTTCGAGTGGGTGAATGAACGGTCAGATGCCCAGCAGGTTGCACCAGATCGCGCCGACCAACTCAGGAATTTGGGTGTGCGACCATGAAACTAACAACCATAACAGTGAAAGTCTGTTCGACCGAATTTAACGATTCGCGGTCGAAGGGCCCGGTCACGGATGCAGGCCGCGAGGCCTCGCCGGAAAGCACGACCGTATGCCCGAACCAGTCAGCCGCAACGAAGGTGAACCCCATTCAATGAGCTCCGTTACCGAAACAACCGACGAGTCCAGCCGCTACCTGAACGGTGAAGACTGCAAGGATCGGAAAAGGCAGTCTCGCAAAGACGTAGGACCTAAATCGTTGATTTCCGATCAACACGTCGGCGGAGTCAGCGGGGGCGGCGGGTTGGGAAAGGTCGTTAGGTTAAGTGGTGAGACCTGCGGCGGTGGGGCGTCTTGCGATGCCTCAACCACCGGCACAAGCGCGGCAAAACCTCGTAAGGCCGGACGGGCCGTGGCAGGAGTCGGAGACCTCCATAGTAGTGATGATCTAGCGGACATTAAAACCGCCGGGGAGCGAAGGGAGGGCACTTGTTCCCACGCATCACAGAGCGGCAAAGGACCCGACGATGGCTGGGGTGATGAACTCTGGATAAAAACGTCACCGAAGGTTCGGAAGCTGCAACGTGTGCTATATCGGAAAGCAAAAGCGGAGCCGCATTGGCTGTGAGCGGCGAGCGGGAAAGCGTCTATTTCTGGCGGTTAGGAATGCACTTCTTCTTCGGTGGATCTTCTTCCCCTTAAAAAGAGTAATACTCTTCTTCCGTGGGTGGGTTTTCTTCCCTGTCCGGCTGGGGATATGAGGGGTGCGAATGGGTGGAGATTGAACCGGCGGGACGCTTGGCGGATGCACAGCGATGCATCCAGCCGGTTCACGCAAGTGTTTGCACTGTGTCGATTTCTTTCTGCCCGACGCGCATAACCGCGAGCGTCAGCGCTACTGCGGGAAGCCGGGATGCCGACGGGCGAGCCGGGCGGCCAGTCAGGCCAAATGGTTGGCGAAGCCGGAGAACCTCGACCACTGGAAAGGCCCAGAAAATGTCCAACGGGTGCAGGAGTGGCGGAAGGCCAATCCGGGGTACTCAAGGCGGAGGGGGCCGCGACGGCGGGTGGCGTTACAAGACATCCCAACTACGCAATCCGTTGTGCACCAGCCTAAAGCCGAGCCGGTCGCCGAGGTGGCGTTACCGAATCCCTGCGCGGCGTTACAAGACAGCTGGGAGTCGCAAAACCCTGTGCTCGTGGGGCTTATCGCGCAGTTCGCCGGAGTGACGTTACAAGAGGACCTCGAACCCATGCTGCGACACCTGCACTCCCGGGGGCGGGTGATCCTGGGCATCGACGTCCAGCCGCCCGATTATGCAAAAACAACCGATCGATCGCGAACAACTCCGGCGCACGCCGGCCCAGTTTAGCTGGCTGGACCACCGGCTGGTGCGGGGCAATTACCTGGGGCGGGCCAGTGCCCCCGCCTGGGGACTTTATCTGGTCCTGGTAACCGTGGGTGACGCCGACGGGCTGAGTTACTACGCCACGCGCACCCTGGCCCGGCTGCTCACGCTCAGCGAGGACGGCCTGGTCGAGGCGCGTCGGCAGTTAATCGAGGCCGGGGTGATCGCCTACGCCGCGCCACTTTACCAGGTGCTTTCCTTGGACCGGGGCAGGCCATCGCACACGCTGGCGGTAACGCCGTCGCCGAGCCGGGAGGTGGGGGCGTGATCAATTACGAACTGTATTGCCGGATAAAACAGGCGGAGGCTGCCGGTCACAGTGCGCCGCAAATCGCCCGCTCGCTCCAGTTGCACGTGCAGACGGTGAGGCGCTGGCAGGCGCAGGAAAAGTACGCGCGCAGCCAGGCCGCGCAGGTGCCTAGGCCAAGCAAGCTCGACGTGCACAAGCCGGCGATCGCGCGGTGGCTGGAGGCCCATCCGTTCACCGCCATGCAGCTCTGGCAAAAGGTGCGCGAGCGGGGGTACACGGGCGGGTATTCAATTTTGAAAGACTACGTGCGGCGGGTGCGGCCGCGGAACCTGGAGGCGTTTCTTACCCTCAAGTTCGCCCCCGGCCAGACCGCGCAGGTGGACTGGGGCAGTTTTGGCGCGGTGGAGGTGGACGGCACCCGGCGGGCTTTAAGTTTTTTCGTCATGGTTTTGGGGTACAGCCGGTTCCTGCATGTGGAATTTACCCTCGGGCAGGGCCAGGAGTGGTGGCTGGGCTGTCACCGGCGCGCCTTTGAAAAACTCGGCGGGGTGCCGCGCGAGGTGATGGTGGACAACTGCAAGACGGCCGTCCTCTCGCATGTGCCCGGGACCGACCCGGTGTACAACGCCCAGTACCTGGACTTTGCCCGGCACTACGGGTTTACGATAAAAGCGTGCGGGCCGGGGCATCCGCAGTCCAAGGGCATGGTGGAAAACGCGGTGGGTTACGTGAAAAAAAGCTTCCTTGGCGGGAGGCAGATGAATGGGTTTACCGAGCTGGGGCCGGCCGCCAGCTTGTGGCTGGAAACGGTGGCCAACGTGCGCGTTCACGCTGAACCCCAGGGCCGGCCGGTGGACCGGCTGCCCGAGGAGCGCGCTGCGCTCCTGCCGCTTAACCCGGTGGCCAGTCCGGCGGTGCGCACCTTAAGCGTGCGGGCGTCGCGGCGGTGCCGGGTGAGTATCGAAACGAACCGCTACTCGGTGCCCACGAAGTTTGCCGGGGCGCTACTCACCGCGCAGATCGAGGGGGCGCAGGTGAGGTTTTTTGCGGAACGCACCCTGGTGGCCGAGCACGCCCGCAGTTTTGCCCGCCGCGCCGATGTGGAAAACCCCGAGCATGTGCGCGAACTCGAGGAGCGCAAACGGCAGGGGGCGCGGCAGCGCCTGCGGCTACGGTTTTTGGAACTGAGCCCGGCGGCACCCGCCTACCAACGGGGGCTGGAGGAGCGCCGGCTCAACGCGGGACACCACCTGGCGACTATCGTGGGTTTGGTGGCCCTGTATGGAACGGAGGCAGTCGGCCGGGCGATCGAAAGCGCCCATGAACTCGGCGCCTACTCCAGCGATTACATCCTCAACTTGCTCGAACAACGCGCGCGGGCCTTGCCGCAAGCCGGGCCGATCCACCTCACCCGCGCCGACGCGTTGGCCGCACTGGAACTCGAACTGCGTCCCCCGGATTTAAGCCCCTATACCCAATGAAAACAGAACCCGAAAAACCCGATTTATTAAAAGACCAGCTCAAGTATCTGAAACTCGGTTACCTGTTGCGTCACCACGGCGAACTGACCGCCGAGGCGGCCAAGGCGCGCTGTTCGCACGCCGAATTTTTACGCCGACTGGTGCAGGCCGAGACCCAGGACCGCCAGATCCGGGCGCTGGAGCGGCGTATCCAGGCGGCGCGCTTCCCGGTCAAGAAAACCGTCGACCAGTTCCAGTGGGACTGGCCCAAGGAGTTGAACGAAGCGCAGGTGCGGCACCTCTTCGAACTGGGCTTTGTGAAGGAGCGCACCAACGTGGTGTTTTGCGGTGGTGTGGGGCTTGGGAAGACACATCTCGCGAGCGCGTTGGGCTACGCGGCCTGCCAGGCGGGTTACACGGTGCTGTTTACGACGGCGGTGGACGCGATCAACGCCCTGGTCACCGCCCAGTCCCTGCACCGGTTGCAAGCCGAGTTGAAGCGTTACATGACCCCTGCGGTGCTCGTGCTCGATGAGGTCGGCTACCTGCCGCTCGACAAGTCGGGGGCCGACCTGCTCTTCCAGATCGTCAGCCAACGCTACGAACGCGGCTCGCTGATCGTCACCACCAACAAGGCCTACAAACACTGGGCAGGGATCTTTAACAACGACGCTGGCATCACCGCGGCGATCTTGGACCGCCTGCTGCACCGCGCTCAGACCGTCGTCATCGAGGGCAAATCCTACCGCATGAAAGACCGCCTGGCCGACGAACCTGCAAGCTGACCGGGCCTGATGATCGGCCCCTGGCGGGGCCGGTCATCGGCTTTTACGACAGGTGATTTTGTAACCGCCAGAAATAGACGGTGTTCGCGCCGCCGCTCACAGCATTGGCGGTTCTATAGTTTGTATGGAGAGCTGTATCGGCAGGACATTCTGTCGGATGCGCTCGATCAGGTGATCGCCAATGACGGCGTGCCGGGAGTGGACGGGTTCGAGGTGGAAACGCTCGTAAAGAACGAAGCCTATCGGGCGGCATGGCTGCTTGCGCTGGCGGAGGAAATGCGAACGAAAACCTACCGACCCAGTCCGGTCCTGCGCGTCTATATATGGAAGGATCAGGCCAGGACCAAACGTCGTGCGCTGGGCATCCCTACGGTGAAAGACCGGGTGGTGCAAAGCGCGGCGGTGATCGTGTTGCAGCCAATCCTAGAGGCGGACTTCCATGACCATTCCTACGCCTACCGGCCGAAACGTCGGACCCATCAGGCGATGGATAAGGTCAAGGAAGCCATGCTGAGCGGAAAGGTGGAGGTGGTGGACGCGGATTTATCGAGCTACTTCGATATGATCCCGCACCGCGAACTCCTGCAATTGGTGGCCAAACGGGTGAGCGATGGGAGCGTGTTGCGTTTAATAAAAACATGGCTGCGCGCACCCATCGTGGAAGAGGACCGGGACACGGGGTGCCGCAAGGTGCTCCCGAACGGGTGTGGCACGCCGCAAGGCGGAGTCATCTCACCGCTCTTGGCGAACCTCTACCTCAACGACCTTGATCACGCGGTGAATGAGAAGTGCGAACAAAAGCCGACGATGGTGCGTTACGCCGACGACCTCCTGATCCTGTGCAAACCGGGTCAAGGGGCGGGGCTGCAAACGCGACTGAAACGGTGGCTGGAGGCACGTAAGTTAAAGCTCAACGAAGAGAAAACCCGACTGGTGGATACACGAAAGGAAGGCTTTGAGTTCCTCGGTTTTTCCGTCGCATGGCGGCAAGGCATGAAGAGCAAACGAAGGTATCCGCACGTGGAACCCAGTGCGAAAAGTCTGGCCAAGTTACGCGACAAAGTGCGGATGGAGCTAGATGTGCGAACGCGCAACCAACCGGCGGTGGCGGTGGTCCGCAAGGTCAACCAAATCACTCGCGGTTGGGCGACGGCGTTTCATTACGGCAACAGCACGCACGTGTTTAGTAACCAGCAGGTCTTTGTTCGTAACCGGCTACGCCGATGGCTGTGGCGAAAGTATAGCCGCACCCACGGACTCTTCGAGTTCTTCACCGACGACCGTTTGCATGGTCAATACAAACTATGGCACTGGCCGCTTACGGCGGCTTGGAAGCAATGAAATCCGCTGAAACCAAGCCGAAAGAATGGGGACTCGGTAAGCCGTGTGCGGGAAAACCGCTTGCACGGTTTGACGAGGGGGAGGGTCGCGCTGACGGGTTACCGACGCGCGGCTCTCTCTACTCTACTAAAATGATTGTTCCTTTATCAGCGTCAAATCACGCCGGAAAAGCCCTACCGCCAGCCCGCCACCTTGCGCAACCGCTTGATTCAAAGCCAAAACCGGCCCTTAAATCCAGCACCTGCTGCCTCGGTGTCTTGCCTACCCCCCGAGTCGCCACAACCGCTCGGGCTCGCCTTGCTTGATCACGTACGCCGAACAGTGGGGATAACGCGTCAACAGCGCCTTCGCTTCCCGTGGGGCGAGCACCGCCAGTGTGGTCGAGAGTCCATCGGCCAGCAGTGCTGTTGGCGCCATCACGGTTACCCCGCTTGGTGCGTCCGGCCGATTGTCTCCGATCCTCGCATCCAGCAGGTGATGCCGCCCCCCGCCGTAGACCGTTCCATACCCACCCGACGTCGCCAGCGCGCCATCTGCCAATTCCAAAACTCCGGCCAGTCGCCCTCGTTGCCCCGGCGCTTCGATGCCCAAGCTCCATGGCCGACCCGTCCCGTGGGGGCCCAACGCCCGCTTTTCGCCTAAATCAACCAGCGTGTTCCGGCACCCTCCGGCCTGCAGCACGCTGGCCACCCGGTCGGTAATATACCCTTGGGCTAGACCGTTTAACGTCAGCTGCATACCCTCACCCGCCAGCACGATCTCACGTTCCTCAATCTGTATACGCCGGTAATCGACTCGCCCCCGTGCCAAGGCCAACTCGGTTGTCGTCGGTTCGGTCGCTCCGGCCGCAGCCAGTAAAGCGCACACCGGCTGGATGCTGACATCAAACGCCCCGCCGCTGGCCTCACTCAGTGCGTGCGCCTGTCTTAGCACCTCAAGTAACTCCGCCGGCGGTTCCGCCAGGCGCCCCAGTCGGTTGAGCCGGGCCAACGCCGAGTGTTCGTCATAGAGACTAAAAATTCCCTCTAGCCGTACCATCTCCGCCCGGCACGTAGCGAGCAACCGCTCTGCCTCCGGGCGGCCCAGGTGATGAATCTGGATCGACGCCTCGGCCCCCAAGGCGATCCCTTGCCAAGTCGTCACGGTCATTTCAGGGGTGTCCGCCTTTGCCCAGGCTTCGCGCAGGCCGCGCGCGCCCACCAACGACCCGAGGGCCACGATCTGAATAAAACGACGCCGGTTGATCATAAAAACAGAAAAAATACTCCCTGTGCCTTTAACGCCGCCGGCGGTAAACGTGGTAAACACCCGTCAACGTGAGAAACCCCATGGCCAGGGCCGAGAGATCGACGATCCCAATGCCGAGCGCCCCAAAAAAGCGCCCCGAATGCACATCCAGCACCACTCGGTAAACGGACAGCCCATCGCCCCGGTACGCCCGCACGATGCGGTTGCGCAATTCCGCTGGGACCTCGATAGGTGCCACCGCCGCGACCCGCGCCTTCGAGCCCAGCACCTTCCAGCCCACCAGCTCACGGTCAAAACTATATCGCCCGGAACTCAGGGTTAACACCAGCCGCGCCGCCTCCGGGCCTTCAGCCGTCTGCGTCAGGCCCACCGCCAGCACCTCACCCGGTGGCAACGACGCACCGTCGAGCCGTTCAATCACGTCTCCGTCCCGCGACAGCATGAGCACCTCCCGCGAACCCGCCGCGACCCAGGTGTCGCCCAGCGACACCGCGCCGCGCAGCTCATGCAGACTGCCCACGGCCCGTTCCTCTAGGTACAACGCGCCCGCCAGTCCCACCGCCCGCTTCCCGCCTGCCAGCTGAAACCCCACGGGCTCTCCCGCCGGTTGCATCCCATACCAGCGGTAAATCCAGTCGGCTTCGAGCACGCGCTCCTGCAGCCCAAGGCGCAAACTATGGTTGAGCGCCAGTCCCGTCACCGCCACCGCGACAAACACCACGGCAAACGCCACGCCCACCCGCCGATGCCAAGCCATCGGTGCACGACGCCCGTGCGAATCCTTAAATGTGTTTTTTTTCATCGTATCGCGTCCGCATCAAGGGGCCTGCGCTTTGCGCACAAAAGCATCCAAAAACAGAGCAAGCCGCCCCAGCTTGGTCAACGCATTCACCGACAAAGTCGCACCCGAGATCCCGTCGATCGGCCGCGAGAGCCTTCCAGACGCATCCAGCCCGATGCCGTTAAATTGATCGGTGAAAAACGGATACTTTACCTCCCAGCCATGGCTCTCGCGGTAGATGAGCACCTTGATCCGCTCAAGGCGCCCCCCCGCCACCACCAGGCCCATTGTGATGGGTTTGGTTTTGCCCACCTCTTCCAATATCCACGCCGTGCGCGCACCCGCCGACCAGTAACGAATCCGCATCGACGGATAATCGTGACCGAGGATGGACCGCACCTGCTCGCGCGCCTCCTTGGTTAACCACACCAACTGCGGGGCTGGCACCCCCGCAGCTTCGACAAACGTCTCCTCAAGAAAGCGTTCCGGAGCCAGATAGACATCGTCCTCGGCCCTCGCCACCCAGGCGAGTAGACCGATATTCCAGGCAATAAGCAGGCGGAACGCTTTCATTACAGTCGCAGACAACCCATCCTTTTTAGAATTGGAAGCCGAGCCCGAGACTGAAGATTTCTTCGTCGATTGCAGTCGGATTATCGACGAACTGCACATCGGCTTTCAGCACGATTTGCGCATGCGGCCAGTAGTTTACACCGAGGTCCGTGTAACGCTTTTCCGATGCCGCCGAATTGCCGGCCTGATTGTCCACCACGCTGTAACGGGCAAAAAAGCCCAACTCACCCACGCTGATGGGGAAGCGGTAGGACGGCTCGATGTAGTAACCATACTGAACATCACGGCCGGTGGATTGCGCCGTCGGCCCGTTAATGTCCCAGCGGGCATACAGCGCCCGCAGTCCAAAGCCGCCTTTACGCCAATCCGCATGCACCGAGGTCAGCAAGGCGTCCGCGTTTTCACGCGCCAAGGTGCTCTGGGCAATGTCCTGCTGATACTGAACCGAAGTGGCCAGTGTCAGGCCCTTGATGCCGGTGTATTTGACGCGGCTGGTGACGGCGCCGTCCTGCGCATCGGCACTAGCCACTTTTTGGCGACTTTTGCGGATATCGCCAAGGTCGGCGCCTGCAGTTTTTGTGAGCCCAGAATGAACCGCAACGTCGTAGCTCAGGCCGCTCTCAAATTGGCGTGAATAGGCGACGCCGCCCTCCCACCAGGTGGTGGGGATGATATCGCTTTCAACCTTGTTGCGCTCCACGCCGTAAAACGTGGCCGGCTCGTGGGTCTCATTAAGAATACCGATCGGCAGCAAAAACAAACCCGCCTTGGCCTGCGACTGGGCGGTCAGGTCAAATTCCACATACGCCTGCTCCAGCTCCAGTTCACCGGTACTGCCGGGTTGGCCTGTGGAGGCGTTTTTCACTAAGGCGTGCTCGACCTCCAGCTCGGAGACCAACCGCATTTTTTCATTAAAATCGTGGTTCACGAATAGCACGAACCGGTGAAAATCAATCATGTCGGTGGGCCCGCTATTGTAGTGCAACTCGCCGTAGCCGCCAATGGTCGTGCCTTCAATCAAGCCGCCGCCTTTGCCGGCGGTTTCGGTGGCGAGTGACTCCACATGCGCCGAAGTCGCTTCAACCTTTTGCTCAACGCTCTTGGTGCGGGCATCCACCTGCGCCGTGCGCTCGGTGGCCGTGGCCAAACTGCGCGATAACTCATCGATCTGCTTCTGCTGCTTTTGGATCAGCGCCCACATCTCCTCGGCGCTCGGCAGCGTATCGGCCATCGCCGCGCCGCTCAAAAGCGCACTGACCCCCGCCGCCACACCCCACTTCATACAGTCATTTAGGTTTTTCATTTCGAAAGAAGATCGCTGTTAAGATTGAGACTCGTACTCAAGTCAACTGCATTTAAGACGGAATCTCAGTATCAATAAGGGGGGGCGGCGGTTGATGAAGTTGGATGCGTCCTTAGCCCGAGCGCTAAAGCCGCGCGTTTTTCAGTGCCGACTAAATATTACGGCCTTCTTGCTGTCCTGAATGGCGCGGCGGGTTGACGGCTTGGGAATAAGGGCGAACTTCCCGCCTCACCCCGTTTTGCCATGAAGCCCCCTGTTACGCGCCCGCGTCGTTCGCCTCTGCCCAGCACCGAGGCCGGGGCCTGGCTGCTACAGCTTCTCCTGCAGTTGTGCGCCCAAGCCGTTAAAGATGTGGCTAAAATTCCCCTCTGGCCCTCGAACTCGATTCACGCGTTGCGCAAACGCATGAAAAAACTCCAGTCCCTGCTGCGGTTGGTGCCGCCCGGTGCGCAGCCTGCGGCGCTACGCGAACTGCGGGATTCCATCCGCAAGTTGAAGGGCGCCGTCGCTGCCCAGCGCGATACCGATGTGCTCAGCGCATTGGGCCGGGACCTTGGCGGACGCACCCGTCCGCCTCAAAGCGCTCCCATCGATCCCGTGCCGATACTCCGGCTGGCCTACGCGCTCACCCGGCAAGTCCATGCGCTGGATTTAGCTGCGCTCACCTGGGAGCGGGTGGAACGGCGCTACCAAAAAACCTGCCGCCGCGCGCAACAGGCCTGGCAAGTGGCGCGGCACCAACCCGAGGGGGAGCCGCTTCACGATTGGCGCAAGCGAGTGAAGGATCTCTATTACCAAACACTCGCCCTCCAGCGCTGGTTGCGGCGCCCCAAACGGCTCCGGCGCACCCACCAACTCGGTGCGCTCCTCGGCCATCGGCTGGATCTCGACCTTTATCGGGCCCAGCTGAAGCGGGCCAGGCGGCGGCCTCCCCGAAAGCTCTTGGCGGAGGTCAAGGTCCGCCAGGCCCGGTTAACCCGCCGCATTTTCCGCCGCGCTAAGTCGGTCTTTGACCACTCGGCGCCCCGCCTGCATCCGCCCGCGCGACCGCGCCGCTGAGGCCAATGAGCATTCAAGTTGAGTGTTACGGCATCCTGGAGCTCACGCTGAAGGCCACACGCTTCGCGAATGCACTCCTCGTGGCCTTGAGCGTGAGCGCAGGGTGCTTCCCGACGGTATCCTATCCCCTGAGACCAGGTTAATTAATCTCACCTTGATTGCGAATTGGGCTTATGCGAGCGGGCGAGGGCGGGCTAGCGGGCGGGGATTGCGGAGGAAAACACGGGGGATTTGACAGCCGGACGGGCCGGGCAACGCTGCCCCGTTAACATGCCGATTTTACTCACGCCCCACGGTCATTTGCGGCCCTACGCTGCGGAGCTGGCCGCGCTGCCGACGGCGGTGGCGGACGGACTCGCACGGGCCACGGCGGAGCGTTCCATCGCGGACGACCTCGCGGCACCAGCGAGCGGCTCGGCGCGGATTTTGATCTGGCTGGGCACCGAGGCGTTGGGTGAGCCGTTGCCGGTGGCCGGGGTGTTTTGGCGCGAGTTGGCCCGCCGCTACTTTTCGCAACTCTGCCAACAGCCCGAGTCCGCTGGCGCGCTCGTCGCTCCCCTGGAAGCGGTGGGCATGGACGTTGTGTTATCTGCGCCGCCCCTGCCTGGCGGTGAATACCTAAGCCCCGAGGTGCTGGCCGCTCTGTGGGCCGACATGGATGCGGCGGTGGCGGCGCTGGGCCGGTTGCATGCGGGCGGGGCGGGCGGCTGGTTGCACGAGCGCAATCCGCTGTGGAACCAGGTCGGCCGGGTGACTTTTCACTTGGCGGAAAATAAACGTGATCCCGATTTCCCCTTCGCGTTTCTGGCCACCTACACCCACCGCCTTTCAGAGCAGGCCAAGCCCCAATACCTGCCCCTCGGACGCGCGTTGCAGGAATACGCCCAAGCCGAGCAGCGCCCCGCCCTCGTTGCTCTGCTCGCACCCGTGCAACGCGCCGCCGAGCGCAGCGCTTGTGTGCGCGAGCTGGTGGATTCGCAGCGCGTGTTTCAACCCCAGCGCTGGAAGCCGGCCGAGGCGTATCGCTTTTTGCGCGACGTGGCCGCGCTCGAAGACAGCGGCGTGCTCGTGCGCTTACCCGACTGGTGGCGGGGCGGTAAACCGGCGCGTCCAGCGGTGTCGGTGACCGTGGGCGGCAAATCGCCCGTCGGCGTCGGGCTGGACTCCATGCTCGATTTTCAGGTGGGACTCACCCTGGACGGCGAAACCATTTCTCCCGAGGAGTGGGCGCAACTCGCCGCCAGTTCCGAGGGGCTGGTGTTGTTAAAGGGCCGCTGGGTCGAGGTGGACCGCGAAAAGCTCGACCAGGTTCTGGCGCATTGGCGCGAGTTGGAAAAAGGCCGACGCTCGGGCGGGGTGAGTTTTGCCGAGGGCCTGCGTTTGCTGGCGGGGGCGCAGACCGGCACCGGTGCGCCCGAGGCCGAGTCCGACGACGTGCGCCGCTGGACCCGCGTGCAGCCCGGCGAATGGTTGCGCGCCACCCTGGCGGCCATGCGTAATCCCGGCGCGTCCACCCGTGCGGAGGCCGGCGCCGATGGCGAAAAGACGGATGGCGACGCTGCGGCGGATGGTAAGGCTCCGTCCGCCCCGCCCCTGCCGCCGGGCCTGTTGGCGACGTTGCGCCCATATCAAGCGGCGGGTGTGGAGTGGTTGCGCTTTCTCAGCCGCCTGGGCCTCGGCGCGTGTCTGGCCGACGACATGGGGCTGGGTAAAACCATCCAGGTGCTCGGCCTGCTGTTGCACGCCCGCGCCGCGCAGCCGGACGCCCCGCCCGCGCTGCTGGTGTTGCCCGCTTCGCTGTTGGGCAACTGGAGCGCGGAGGCGGCCAAGTTCGCCCCGACGTTGCGCCTGCGGGTGGCGCACGGTTCGGCCTGCACGCCAGCAGAACTGGCGGTGCTCACCGCACCGCCACCGGCTGCGCTGACGGGGGTGGACGTGGTGCTCACGACCTATGGATTGGTGGCCAAGCTCGACGGCCTGCGCGCCCGCGACTGGTCCCTGGTGGTGCTCGACGAAGCCCAGGCGATCAAGAATTCCGGTTCGCGCCAAAGCCGGGCGGTTAAAGAACTACGCGCGCCCCGGCGTATCGCTTTAACGGGCACGCCGGTGGAAAACCGCCTCGGCGATGTGTGGTCGCTGTTTGATTTCCTTAATCCCGGCCTGCTGGGCAAAGCCGCCGAGTTCACCCGCTTCGCCAAAAAGCTCACGCAATCGGCTGATCCCGCCGGCTACGCACCGCTGCGCCAATTGGTGGCACCGTACATTTTGCGCCGCATGAAAACCGACCGCAGCATCATCGCGGATTTACCCGACAAGACCGAGGTCAACGCCCTGTGCAGCCTCTCCAAACGCCAAGCGGTTCTGTACGCCGGCATGGTCGATGAGCTGAAGGAGAAGCTGGCGGCCGCCGACGCGATGGAGCGGCGAGGGCTGGTGTTGGCGCTGCTCATGCGCCTCAAGCAACTCTGCAACCACCCTGCGCAGTGGGCCGGCGCGCAAGCGGGTGGCGATTACGTGCCGGAGGAAAGCGGCAAGTTCATGCGTCTGGCCGAGCTCGCTGGAGAAATAGCCGAGCGGCAGGAGAAAGTTTTGGTGTTTACCCAATTCCGCGAGATGACCGGGCCGCTCCAGCATTTTCTGGCGGGCGTATTTGGAAAGCCGGGACTGGTGTTGCACGGTGGCACGCCGGTGGCCGAGCGGCGGCGCTTGGTGGAGCAGTTTCAGCAGCCGGACGGACCGCCCTTTTTTATTCTCTCGCTCAAGGCGGGCGGCACCGGGCTCACGCTCACGGAGGCGGGGCACGTCATTCATTTTGACCGCTGGTGGAATCCGGCGGTGGAGAATCAGGCGACGGACCGCGCGTATCGTATTGGGCAAAAGAAGAACGTGCTGGTGCACAAGTTCGTGTGTCGAGGCACGCTGGAGGAGCGTATCGACAAACTGATCACGGAAAAGCGGGCGATGGCCGACGCCGTGTTGAGTGCGGGCGGCGAGGTGGCGTTGACCGAGATGGGTGACGACGAACTGTTGAAGTTTGTCGCGCTGGACCTGCGCACCGCGACGGCGGCGGACGCCACCTGAGCTAGCCCACACGGAAGTGTGCCCTCCTTCGGTCGGAGTGACGACCTCCGTGTCGTTCGGGATCGGAAAGTAGCGCAGACTTCCAGTCTGCTCCGCGTCAGTCCAGGCAAGCGCCCGAGGCAGACAAGGAAGTCTGCGCTACTTTTCGCGGACGCCTGAGCCGGCCCACACGGAGGTGGACCCTCCCTCGATCCCGAGCCCCCGGAGGGACGACCTCTGTGTCGTCCGCGCCGTCCATGTCGAACCCGCTTCCCCCACCGCAGCCCGAGCAAAAGCCTAACACAATGGGGTAGGCTTTGGCTCGGGATTGGAGTCTTGCATCCACTTGGAGGCCGGGGAGAGTAACCCGCTTTCGCGATCACCGCGTCTCGCATACTTTCACTGTTAACCTCCTCGCTCATGGCCTGGTATTCCTCCCGTTCGCGCAGTTATTCCGGTTTCGCTCCTTATGTGCCGGTCGCTCAACGCCGCGCTCAGGCGGAAAAGGCCGCCGCCAAGGCCGCCAAAAACGGCTCCGGTTGGAGCCCTGTCGTTATCACGGGTAAAAAAATCGCCACCACCTTCTGGGGTAAGGCGTGGTGCGACCATTTGGAATCCTACAGCGATTACGAAAACCGTCTGCCCCGTGGCCGCACCTACGTGCGCAACGGCTCCGTGGTGGACCTGCAAATTACTGCCGGCCTCATCACCGCGCGCGTGCAAGGCTCCTCGCTTTATGAGGAAAGCATTAAAATCAAACCGCTCGCTCCCGCGCGCTGGGTGGCGATCAAGGCGGCCTGCGCGGGTAAAATCACTTCGCTTGTCGGGTTGCTCCAAGGCCGCCTGCCCGACGAGGTGTTGCGGGTAATCACCGACCGGGCCAGCGGATTGTTTCCGGCCCCGAACGAGATTGAGTTGGACTGTTCGTGCCCTGATTCGGCGAGCCTGTGCAAGCACCTGGCCGCCGTGCTTTATGGCGTGGGTGCACGGCTGGATTCGCGCCCGGAGTTATTGTTTTTACTACGCGGAGTGGACCATCAGGAACTCGTTGCCGAGGCGCTTAGCGCGGTGTCGCGGAGCTCGGTCCTCGCCTCAGACTCGGCCACCGCCTCTTTGGCAGACGCGGATTTGGCGGATGTGTTTGGCATCGATATTGGCGGTGCGGCAGCACCTGTTATATCGACAGTGCCTGCGGTGTTGGCGCGGGTGACGCCGCTTAAACCGGTGAAGGCGACCGCGCCGGCGTTGCCCGCCTTAAAGGTCCGCGCCAAGGGGCGTCAGGTGGCGAAGTCCGCCCCAGTGGTGAAGCCCGCGCAGAATGTTGCGAAGCCTGAGCCGAAGGGGACGAAGCCAACGAAGTCGGCCGCGAAAGTTGGTGTTAAGTCCGCCAAGCGGGTGCCGAAGGTTACGGTGAAGCCCGTGCGGGTCAGTCCGCGTAAGGAATCGGCAGTCGTTAAGTCCGCCGCGGCAGTCGCGAAGGCGGTGGCGCAGATTGACGCATTGCTCACAGGTAAACCGAAGGCAAAGGCAGCGAAGAAGGTCGCGAAGTAGCGCCGACTTTAGTCGCTCCTAGGCGGTGAAAGTAGCGCAGACTTCCAGTCTGCTCCGAACAGAATGCAGGCTGGAAGCCTGCGCTACTTCATTCCTTCGCTTTGCCGCTCCTCGCCGAGGTGTTTTATTTGGCCGTGGATTAGCCGAAGTTCAGCGGCAGCTCGCCGGTGTTAGTCAACCAATCGATTTTGGGCCATCCTGAGGTCGGCGCGGGTTGGCCGAGCCGGTGGCGCTCCGGTGTGGCACGGGCGTCTCGCCCAGGGGATTGATGCCCCGGCGTGGCATGGGCGTCTCGCCCATGGGATTGATGCTCCGGTGTGGCACGGGCGTCTCGCCCATGGATTATCTCCGGTTTCCGCATCCGCCGCGTGTCCACCCCGTCGGTCAACTCGATGTGGCTCACTGCAAATTCCCCCAAGCACCGCGAAGCGATGCGTAGCGGGGCGTCGGGGTTTTCCACCGGGCAGGCGAATTCGAAGCGAAGTTTCGGCGTGTTCACCTGCGCCGACTGGCCGCGGAATTCGATCAACACCCGGCTGTGTAACTCCCGCCAGGTGCCGTCGGGCGACTGTTGTTCGATCACCACTTTTTGGTGGGCCGGAGCGAAGTGGTGGAGGATGAACCGTAGCGTCCAGCGGCCGCACACCGGCGAGGCGCGAAAGACGTGGGCGAGTTGTCCACCGCAGGCGTCGAACCATGCGCGCAGCGCGAGCAGTTGGGCCTCGTCGACAGCCAGCAGGCGGGCGTTGGGCGAGGAGGCAAAGGTGTCGGCGGAGCGCGAAGTCGTCCAGAGCAGGCGGGCGTCCTCGCGGGCGTGGCTGAGCGAGTCGGCGAAGCGGGCGGCCTGCTCGTCTGCCAGCCGGAGTGTTTCGTGCATCGCAGCGGAGTCGTCCGCGGCCTCACTGTTGACCAGGCGGCGCAGGCGGTGGATATGAGCCACGCAGATGCGGACAAATGCCTCGCGCTCGGCGAGGTAGGCGAGGAAGCGGGCGGTGGCAGCGAGGAATTGGAGCGGGAATTTGAGGCCGTCCTGTTCGGTTAACTCGGGCGTAGTGGCTAGGCGGGAGAGGCGGCGTGAGGCGCGGGCGAAGGGCAGGGGACTGTCGCGACGGGACGCGACTGGGGCCCAGCCGTTGTTAATTTCCCAGCGCGAGTTGCCCACAAACGCCTGCGCGTCAGTGGCTAGAATACGGCGGGCGAGGCTACGGGCCGCGACAGCCCCGAGCACCGGTTCGTAGCGCCGCAGGCCGGCGGCGAGCAGGCTGGCGGGGTCGTCAGGGGTGCTCGGGTCGAGCCAGAGCGTGGCGGCAGCCGCGTCCATGAGCGACGTCGTGGGAAAGGCCAGTCGGTGCGGCTCCCAACTGGTCACCAAATAACCGGCCGCTCCCGTGTCCTGTGCGCGGCGGTTCCAGGCGGCGAGGTTTTGCAGGCGGTCGGTCCACACCGGCGCGGACTCGTGGCGGAAGGCACCGTTCATCGGGCAGGCCCAGTAGGCGATGCCGGCCGCCGCGAGTGCGGGGGCGAGGTCGTACTCGGCAAAATTATACAACTCCATGCGCGGGTGGCGGCCGAACGGGTGGTAATACCAGTCGTAGGCGGCTAGTCCTGCGTGCGCCGGCAGCAGCGGAATGGCCTCGGGGAGCAATGCCAGCATGTCTGCCCACAGGCCGAGGCGCAGGCCGAGGCGGGTGGCTGAGGCGTGCAGCCGGGTGACGTGGCGGGCGAAGTGTGCCGCCAGCCCGACCTCGGCCACCTCGGCGCGGGAGAGCGGGTGTTTGCCCAGATGAAAACTTTCGTCGAGCCCGGCGTGGATTTCGCCGGCGGTACAGAGAGGTGCGAGGTCGCCAAAAAGTCGCGACACCAAATCGGCCGTGCGCGGGTGCAGCGGGCAGATTTGTCCCGTTGGCAGCGCTTCGCCGGTGGCCGGATCGCGCAGCTCGTTGAGGTCGCGCCAGTCCGGGTGTTTGATCACGTACTGGGTGTGCCCGAGGAGGTTGGCGATGGGCACGGTTTGGATGCCGTGGGAGGCTGCGGCTGCGACGAGTGTTTCCAGCTCCGCCCAGGTGTAGGCGTCGGCACGGGCCAGGCCGGGCAGGGACGGGTAATCCACGGCGTCTTCAAGATGCAGATACAAGCGCGTATAACCCCAGTCGGCGTAGCGGGGCAGGAGGGCGAGCAGGTGATCGAGGCGCTCGACCTGGCGGGCGAGGTCCCATTGAAAAGCGCGAATCATGAAGCGGAGTCAGCGGCTGTTGAAGGGCGCATCGCAAAGGGCGACAGGGTCTCGGTGCCGCCGCGCAGCCAGCGGCGGAAAGCGCGCAGTTCGGTGAGGGTGCCGACCACCAGCAGGTTGTCGCCGGCGTCCAGGCGTTGGTCGCCGGAAGGGTTGATGATTTGTGTGTGGCCGCGCTGGATACCGACCACGCGCACGCCGGTGATGCGGGCGATTTGCAGGGTTGCGAGCGACTTGCCGGCGTGTGGGCCCGCTGGAAGGGCGTGGGTCTGGAGGACGGAGCCGTTGAAGGCGTCGGCACCTTCCGACGCAGTTCTTTTTTCCCCCTCGATGTAGGAGCGCGCGGTGGCAAGGTTGGCGGCTTTGCCGAGCAGGAGGAGCTTGTCGCCGGGGTACACGCGCAGCTCGGGGCCGGTGCGGGTGATGACGTAGCCGTTGCGCTCCAGCTCGATTACCGAGCAGCCGAAGCGGGTCGTGATAGCGAGGTGGGCGAGGTCTTGGCCGGCGTAGGCCGCGTCATCGGGCACGATGCAGTCGTCAAGGTGGAGGTCCCAAGATACCAGTCCTTGGTCGAGGGCAACACGGGCAGAGGCGCGGAGGTTGGCCGGGGTAGGGGTGTCGGGAATGAAAACATCGTGGACGGACGATTGCCACGTGCTGTGCCAGTAGATCAGGCGGCTGGAACTCACGGCGACCACCGCGACGGCGATCAAGGCGACCAAGGCCCAACCCCAGCCGGGCAGGGCGCCTACGGGCAGGATGGCGTAGAGCCAGTAGCCGAGCGCGAGCAGGGCGAGGGTACGCAGACTGTTAAAAAGGACACGGGGCGGTAAGCGAGTGCCGGCGGATAGGCCCTCGGCAAGGATCATAGCCACGGCGGTGACGTTGCGCCACAGCGCGACCAGCATGATGAGCATCAGCAGTCCGACTACCGCCCAGAAACCGGAGGCGAGCACGGTGTCCTGGACGTGGTCTTCGGTGAAGGTGGTTTTGATGGCGGCGAGCAGCGGGCTGGAAAAAATAATCAGGCCGGTGGCGAGCAGGATTTCCACGGTGATTTGCAGCAGGCGGGTGCGCACCAGCCGCCACGCCAGCGGGGTGTTTTTGCGGTTTTGCAGCTGTTGAATCCAGCCGTGGTAGGCGTCCAGCGTGCGGGTCAGCCAGCGGGGTTCGAGGCGGTGCGAAAAGTGCACGATCGCGTCGGCGTGGCGGTTGATCAACGGGGTGGTTAACACCGTTAAAATCGAGGTGCCGACGGCGATCGGGTAATAAGTATGCGGGAGCACGCCGCTGCTTACGCCGAGCTGGGCGATGATGAAGGAGAATTCGCCGATGGGGGTCAGCAGTAAGCCGGCGCGACGGGCTTCGGCGGGGGCCGTGCCGGTCAACACCATGGCCACCGTCGTGCAGAGCGGACGGGCGATCAGCACGAAGGCAAACAGGCCGAGGATCCACGCCCTGGATTGGAGCAACAGGGCGGGTTCGATCAACATGCCGATGGAGACAAAGAACACGCTGCTGAACAGGTCGCGCAGACCGAGGAAGGCTTTTTCCACGGCGATTTTCTGCGGCATTTCAGCGATGATCGCGCCGAGTAGGAATGCCCCCAGGGCCAGCGAGTAGCCGGCTTTCACGGCAAGGATCGAGAGCATGAACAACACGCCGGCGACGATGATCGTCTGTAACTCGGGGTCGGCGCGGGCCTCCAGCCGGCGCAAAATTCGTGGGATGAAAAACAGCCCGACGCCCACCAGCAGGACTACGAAGGCGCTCAGGGTGGCGAGTTGAATGCCCAGGTGGGGCGTGTGTCCGTGGTCGCCGATCTGAACCTGGCTGGCAAGCAGGGTGAGCATGACGATCGCGACGACGTCCTCCATCACCGAGATGCCGAGTGCGCGTTGGGCGGCCCCTTCGTGGGTGAGTTTGAGGTCGCTGACGGTTTTCGCGATGACGGCCGAGCTGGAGACCATGAGCATGCTGGCGACAAACAGGCTGTGCAGCGGCGACCAGCCGGCCAAGGCTCCCAGGAGCTGGGTGAGGTGCAGCATGGCAAAGGCGCCCAGCGCGGTGCCCGCCAAAGTGGGCAGGCCGAGCCGCGCGAGCTTCGTCAAGCTGAGTCCCAGGCCGATGGAAAACATCAGGAAAACCAAGCCGACCTGAGAGAGCGTTTGGATGCGTTCGACGTCGGTCACCAAAGAGAACGGCGGCGAATGGGGGCCGATGATGATTCCGGCGGCGAGGAAGCCGACGATGACGGACAGGCCGAGGCGTTTGCACACGGCACCGGCGAGGCCGGCCGCTAGCAGCACGATGGCGAGGTCTTGAATGAAAAAAGTGCCGTCCATGGGTGAAGACACAAAGGCGAGCGTAACGAAGGAGGCGAGCGTTTGCGTAGGCGGGGTGTGATCGGAGGACGGATGGCTGGAATGAGGGGCTGTCGGAGTCCGAAAGCTCGTCGACCGGTCCTGAGCACATGGGTTTCGCGTGCGCACCAAAAAGCCCGGCGCCGGTGAGGGCGTCGGGCTTTTGAATCTGAGTCGATCGACGATCACGGGCGAGACGCCCGTGCCACTTCAGTAGTCGGCGAATTAACCGCGCTTTTGGGCGATGAGCTGCTCGAGCTTCACGATGTCGACCGAGAACTGGCGGATGCCTTCGGCGGTCTTTTCGGTGGCCAGGGCGTCGTCGTTCATGGCGAAACGGAAGCCGGCTTCGTTAAACGAAACCTGCTTCAGGTCGGCCTTGGCGGCGGCGGCCGGGTCGAGCTTGCGAACCAACGGCTCGTTGGACGCCTTCAGCTCGGCCAGCAGCGTCGGGGCAATGGTGAGCAGGTCGCAACCGGCCAGCTCGACGATCTCGCCGGTGTTACGGAAGGACGCGCCCATGACCTCGGTCTTGTAGCCGAACTTTTTGTAGTAGGTGTAGATCTGGCTGACGGAAATCACGCCGGGATCGGCAGCGCCGGCGAAGTTGCCAGCGGGGTTCTTGGCCTTGTGCCAGTCGAGGATGCGGCCAACGAACGGCGAGATGAGGGTGATCTTCGCCTCGGCGCAGGCGACGGCCTGGGCGAAGGAAAACAGCAGGGTAAGGTTACAGTGGATACCTTCCTTTTCGAGCTGCTCAGCTGCCTTGATGCCCTCCCAGGTGGAGGCGATCTTGATCAGCACGCGGTCGCGACCGATGCCGGCTTTTTCGTAGAGGGCCATGATCTCGCGGGCCTTGGCGACGGTGGCGGCGGTGTCGAAGGACAGGCGGGCGTCGACCTCGGAGGAGACGCGGCCGGGGACGATTTTTAAAATCTCCAGACCGAAGACGACCAGCAGGCGGTCGATGACGTCGGACAAGGATGCGGTGGCGCCAGCGGCCTTGATGGCCTGATCCATGAGCGAGGCGTAGGCGGGCATCGCGGCGGCCTTAAGGATGAGCGACGGGTTGGTCGTGGCATCGCGGGGAGCGAACTCCTTCATGGAGGCGAAGTCGCCAGTATCGGCGACGACGACGGTGAACTGCTTCAGCTGGTCGAGTTGGTTGGACATGTTTTGGGAGAAAAAGGGGAGTGCAACGAGAACGCGTTGCGCGGGTTTTGTCACGACTCGGGATGAGGGATTTTCTGCAAATAGTTTCTCAACCAGATGAGCGCGCCTTCTGCATCGGTAAAATCCCCGTCGAGCTGGGCCTCGAAGCCGGCGTGCAAAATGGCTGAAAACTGCGGCCCGGGGGTGTGACCGAGGTGGATCAGGTGTCGGCCCAGCAGAATGGGGCGGGGCGGGTTTTGGCGGAGATTCAGTTCGTGGGCGCGTTTGCGCAGGGTTTCGATCAGCGGCAGGCTTTCGGTTCCACTGAGCGGCGGGCGGCCCAGCGAATCGGCGATCATGACTGCGCACAGGTCGTCGATGGTGGCGGGGTGAAGTTTGCGGGCGAGGCGACGGATGTGGCTGTCGCTGAATTCGCCGCTGCCGTGGTGGTGGGCCAGGTGCAAGACCACCAGCGGTCGCACGGCATCCAGAACCGCGTGGGGCGCGCCAATGCGGCGCAGAAAGGTGTCCGCGAGCGGCCCGCCGGCGGACTCGTGGCCGAGGCTGCGCCAGCGCAGGCGTCCGCGCACCTCGGACTGGGCGGTGGTGGCGGGTTTGCCGAAATCGTGGGCGAGCACCGCCAAAAGTAAAATGCGGCGGCGCGCTGGCGGGGAGTTAACCCAGTCGGGCTGTTTCACCAGGGCGTCGCAGCAATGCGCGGTGTGGGTGAGCACGTCGCCTTCCGGGTGCCATTCGGGATCCTGGGGGCAGCCACGCAGGGTGGCGATTTCGGGGAAATGCACCAGCCAGCCGGTTTCCTCCAGCACCGCGAGGCCGCGGGAGGGGCAGGTGGCCTGCGTTGCCCATTTGTCCCATTCGCCCCACACGCGCTCCACCGGGAGTTCGCGGTAGGTATCGGCAATGCTGCGACAGAGCGCGGCGGTCTCGGGCGCGAGGGTGAGGTTGAAGCGGGCGGCGAATTGGAAGGCGCGCAGCACCCGCAGCGGGTCCTCGGCGAAGGCGGGGCTGGTGTGGCGCAGAACGCGGTCGCGCAGGTCGCGTTGACCGCCATGCGGGTCGAAAATTTCGCCAGTAAACGGGTCGCAGGTAAGCGAGTTGATCGTGAAATCGCGCCGGGCTGCAGCATCGGCGTCGCTGAGCAGCGGGTCGGGGGTGACGGCGAAACCGCGGTGGCCGGAGCCGGTTTTAGATTCGCGCCGGGGCAGGCTGAAGTCGTATTCGGCTCCTTTGAGCCGGAGTTTAATTACCCCAAAACTGCGGCCCACCACGTCGGTGGCGCCGAAGGGGGCGAGGACGCTTTGCAGCGCGTCGAAGGTGATGCCCTGCACCTCGACATCGAAGTCCTTGGGGCTCAGCCCAAGGAGGGCGTCGCGCACGCAGCCACCGGCGAGCCGGGGGCGGGCCACGCGGCGCAGGGCGTCCAGCACGGGGCGCAGCTCAGGGGGGAGTTCCATCGTGGGGTGGGGCGAGCGGAAGGGCGTGGGCGAAGCGGGACGTTAGGCAGACGTATCGGAGGCGGGGCGCGTGGGGGCGGCGCCGATCACGCAGAGCCAGCCGGCAATGAGCAACAGGCCGCCGAAGGGAGTCACGGGGCCCAGCCAGTGGGGGCCGCCTACCGCCAGCCAGTACAGTGAGCCCGAAAACAGGGCGATGCCGAGGCCCCAGCAGGAGCAGGCGCGCAACAGCCAGCGGCGGGCAGCAGCGGGCGCGTTGCCACTGGCATAGAGGCAGGCGGCGAGCAAGGCCGCGGCGTGCATCAAGTGGTAATGCACCGCAGTTTGCCACGTGGCCAAGGTGCCCCAGGCGAGCAGGTTGCTTTTTAGGGCGTGCGCGCCGAACGCTCCGGTGAGTATTGCGGCGGCACCGACGAGAGCGGTCATAACGACGAGGAAACGCATGCCGACAGGTTTCCGAAAAAGCCCCGGATTGCCACCGACTTTTCGGGGATGGATTCGGTTTTGGGCACAGATCGCGTGAAATCGGTGTTGATTTGCGCGAAAGGCTTCCCCACGTTGGCCGACCTTTGGGACACCTAGCTCAGTTGGTTAGAGCACATCCTTCACACGGATGGGGTCGCTGGTTCGAGTCCAGTGGTGTCCACCATTTTTTAAGCCCCGCGCGTTGATTGGGGCGTGAGTCGGGTGTCTTGCGTTGGCACCTGAAGATTTAACCCCGTTTCGGTGCATATTCGGAGTCGGACACGGGAATCGAGGCGGTTAACCACTGGTTAGCACTGCGTGCCACTGATAAAACGGACGCGATTCGTATCCGTAAACCAGAAGCCGTTTCGTTTCCCTATCCTTGCGTTAAAACCTGCGCTTCGCCGCCTCCGTCCTTGTATGCAGTAACATTCAAAGTGTCGGATCAAAAATCCAAGGCAGTTTGGCCGCGAAAGAACGCAAGGAGCGCAAAGAACAAACCCTGTATTTCTATGCGTTCTCTGCGATCTTTCGCGGCTAAAAGGATCGAAGTATTCCGTTGATTTTACTGGGGCGGTAGATCCGACAACTTGAATGGTACTGTCTACTAGCTTTAAACTGCAGTGGAGGCTAACGGTGTCCAAGATGCGGGCATGAGCACCCAGGAGCCAAAAAACGGGCGTTTTCGCGGCGGTTTAAAGCGGTTTCTGAACGGACTCAAAACCTGAGTTAATACCCTGATTTCCACTATATGTAGAGCCTGTCCCAAATTTACGGATTTTTAAAAAGTGCGCAGAGGTCCATTGGGATTGCGGGCGAACGAGGTGGCACGAATCACCCCAGCGACGTTAAACGGCGGCCCGAATCGATTTTTCCCGCCCCCAAGCGCGGTAGTAAGGTACGGCAAAGCCGGGGCGAGCCCCAGGGTTATTCACATTTTTGCCGGAAAATTGAATTAAGCGGCCAGCGGAAGTGTTATTTCCTCGGCAAGGATTCGTGACACCAGCCAGAGGTTGTGACCGAGTACACTCCAACCCACCGAACGGTAGCGGTTGGCAAACCCTTTACAGCGCAAGCGTCCGCCGAGGCGTTGTTTGAGGATCGCAATGCGCGCTTCGGTCGCCGAACGGCGCCGCTGCAATTGGGCGAAGCGTTTTTCGCTCAAACGCTCCTTGAGCGCGTGCGGATCACGCGGGCATACCGCATCGTAAACGTCTTGTTGCTTGAGCATTGCGGAAGTTTTTTTGGTGGCGAAGCCGCGGTCGGTGCCGACCGCGCTAATCGGCGCACTCAGGTCAAAGCGGTTCTGCCGCGCCAGGCTTTCCTCGAGTTGGCACCATTCTGCCGGAGCCGCGCCCTGGTAGAGTTGCCAGTCGGTGATTAAACCGGAGAGCGCCTCGCTCAACAGCAACGAGTTGCCAAACTCGACTTGGCTCCCTGCTTTGCCGCGAACCAGTACGTTCACATCAAGTTCATGCACGCTGAGGATCTTTTGGTCGTTGGGCACCGGGCGTCCGCCGATGATGCGCTCGTGGGCCTGCTTGATGACGGCGGGCAGTTGGCCGAGCATAGCGTCGATGCGGGTGGTTATCCGCTTGGTTTGGCGTTGGCTGTAATGGGTTTGGCTATACTTCTGCGCCAACAGGTCGCGGTGGCGGCGGGCATGTTCTCCGATCGTGCGTAACAGCGTCTTCATCTTGCGCAGGATCTGTTTACGCGCGCGCTTGGCGTCGTTGCGGCGGCCTGCGTGGGTCATTGACATGCACAACTTGTTCATCTGCTTGGCAAAGCACTCCGGCTCTTCAGGCATACGGTGGAGCAGTCCAGCGCGGCGGATTAAAATCATGGCCTTGAGCAAAGTCTTGGACACATCACGCAACAGCACCCAGTCCACCGGGAAGTGGATGTTGGTCTCCAAGCACGTGCCGTCGATGAGGCAAACATCCATGTCCAGCGGCGCGCTCAACCCGAGTTCAGTGGCGCGATCCTTCTCGCCGCACATCTCCACCAACACTTGCCCCATCCAGCGCACCTGTTCGGCGGTGAAAAACTTCGAGGCCCGCTCCAGCACACTTTTGGACGCCCCCTTGATTCCCTCAAGCGTGCGAACACCGCAAAAATCCGCCAGTAAATCACTTGAGGCAATGCTACGGGAAAGCTCGCGAAAGGATATGTTGCCCAAATGCACCCGCAACACTTCAAAGCGTAACGCTTTGAGCGCAAACTCCATACGCTGGCGTAGTTGTGCGACACTGGCTTGGCCTGCCCCCGCCTTGGCAAAGTCCATCGCCATCGTCTCCAAGTGGCTGCCACGCAACAACGCGTCGAGTCCTTCCAATTGCTGGCGAAACTCGGCGTAATCTTTATTGGCACCGACTGGCGTTAGCGCCGGACGCAACCAGCGTTGCAGGGCAATGGCCGAGGTGGCGGATACGGGTTTTGACTTCATGGCCGATTATAGCGGCTTTTTTTTGACCAAAACCAGGGAATTACCCCTCTTTAGGCATCATTAAACTTATGCTAATAGTTCACTGCTAGGTTTTTATGCTTTCGGGACAGGCTCTATGTAGGGGTTGACCGATTATTTAGCCCAATATGTGGTGGCGCTCGATTTCTCGGGCAGACGTGTTATCTTGGTCAAACCAAGGCCTGCCACGCGACGATCTCCACTCTTTGGCCGGGGCTTCGCGCTCGGGCCGATTTGCTCAAACCCTTTTCTCGAACTTTCCCCCTCCATGTCCTCCGCACCCGATTTTATCCGCCCCGTATCCCCTTCCGCGCCCGCCCACGGCGCCAAGCTGTTGCAACGCCACATCCCCGCCGCCGAGCGCCAAGTCATCAAGCGCGACGGTTCGCTCGTTCGCTATGACCAAAATAAGGTCACCCGCGCCATCGCCCTGGCGTTCCGCGAGGTTTTTGCCAACAACACCCCCAATCCCTATCGCGACGACCTGTTGGCCTGCTTCGGGTTAGACAGCGACCGCTTCATCGCGGCGGCCAAGATCGCCGAGGCGGTTTCGAAGATGCTCGAGCTGTACTATCGGCAGGGCACTCACCCCACGATTGAACAGGTGCAGGACGCCGTGGAGAAATCCATCGCCGCAGCCGGTCACTGGGAGGTGGCCCGCTCCTACATGCTTTACCGCGAACGGCATGCGCTTACCCGCCTCGCTGAGTACAATCAGAGCGGGCTGGCCGACTACATCGCCATGGCCAAATACTCCCGCTACCGCGCCGAACTGGGCCGCCGGGAAACGTTTACCGAGGGCGTCGAGCGTGTGGCGGAGATGCACCAGACGTTCTTTCAGTCCAAGTTGTCGGAGCGCCTGCCCGCCGAATTACCCTCGGCAATCACCGCGCTGGCCGGCGACAACGCCAAGTTGTTGACCCGTCAGCTCTGCGGCAAGGAATTGGGCGAGGTGATCGAGCAGGTTTTTACCGATGTGGCCGCCAAGCGCATTCTTCCCAGCATGCGCTCGATGCAGTTTGGCGGCGACGCCATCCTCAAAAACCACAGCCGCATGTTCAATTGCAGCTTCTCCAACGTCGATCGGGTGGAGTTTTTCCGCGAATACTTCTTCCTTCTGCTGAGCGGCTGTGGCGTGGGCTTCTCGGTTCAGAAACACCACGTCGCGTTGCTCCCCTCGCTGCCCTCGCGCCTGCCGGCCCATGATTTGCCCGTCTGGCATTACACGGTTGCGGACACGATCGAGGGTTGGGCCGATTCCCTGCACGCGCTTTTCGGCTCGTTCTACGAGGGCAAGAAGATCGAGTTTAACTACTCCGGCGTGCGCTCGCGCGGCACGCCCTTGCGCACCTCGGGTGGCAAGGCCCCGGGGCATCTCCCGCTCAAGCAGGCCCTTACGCGCATCGAGGGAATCCTGGATCAGGCTGCCGGTCGCACCCTGCGGCCGATCGAGGTCTATGATATCAACATGTTTGTCGCCAAGGCCGTGCTCGCCGGCGGTATTCGCCGCTCGGCTACGATCTGCCTGTTTTCCCCCGACGACGAGGAGATGATGGATGCCAAGACCGGCAACTGGTTCGAAACCCATCCCCAGCGCTCCGCCTCCAACAACTCCGTTTCCCTCGCCCGTTCGGCCGACAACGCGGTGTATTTCCACCGCCTCTTCAAAGCCCAAAAGGAGTTCGGCGAGCCCGGGTTTTTCTTCTGTGACCACCCCGATGCCGGCTGCAATCCCTGCGCCGAGATTAACCTGCTGCCGGTCATCGACTGGGAGCTCTCCGGCGAGGAACTGAGCAAGCTGTTTGCATGGGGCTACAAGGGCGACCTGCCCGGCACCACCCGGCTCTCGGGTTTCCAGCATTGCAACCTCACCACCATCAACGGCCGCGCCGCCACCACCCCGGAAAAGTTCTTCGAGGCGTGTATCGCCGCCACGACCGTGGGCACCCTGCAGGCCGCCTACACCGACATGCCCTACCTTGGGCCGATCACCCGGCTGATCAATGAACACGACGCGCTCCTGGGCGTTTCCATCTGCGGCTTCATGGACAACCCCCGCGTTCTCTTTGACCCCGAGATCCTGCGTGCGGGCGCGAGCCTTTGCCGGGCGACCAACCGCCTTGTGGCCGAGGCCATCGGCATTCGCCCCGCAGCGAAGATCACCACCTGCAAACCCGAGGGCACCGCTTCGCTGCTGCTCGACGCCGCCTCCGGCATCCACCCGCACCACGCGCGCCACTACTTCCGCCGCGTGCAAGCCAACCGCAAGGAGCCGATCTACGCCTTCTTTAAAAATCTCAATTCGCAGATGACCGAGCCCTCGGTTTACAGCCCGCAGACCGACGACGTGATCACCTTTCCCGTGTCGGCACCGGAGGGCGCGATTCTGCGCAAGGACCTCAATGCGATCCAGTTTTTGCAGCTGGTGATGTTGGTCCAGCAGTCGTGGGTGATTCCTGGCGGCGATCCCGAGTCGCGCAGTTCAACGCTGCATCACAACGTCTCCAATACCTGCACGGTGCGCGCCGACGAGTGGGCGGCGGTGGCGGATTTCATCTGGTCGAATCGGGCGCTGTTTACGGGCGTGTCGTTGTTGCAGGACGCGGGCGACAAAGTGTACGCACAGGCTCCGCGCGAAGAGGTCTCCACCGACTCTGATATCGCCAAGTGGAACGCCCTGCGTCCCCGTCCCGTGGATTACACCCAACTCCATGAGCACACGGACGAAACCAGCCTCAAGGACATTGTTGCCTGCGCCGGCGGTGCCTGCGAGCTGGCGTGAGTCGGGCGGCAACGCTGCTTCAGGAAACGAAAAACCCCGGTCGTGGTGGACGACCGGGGTTTTTCTTTGGGACTGAGCAGGGCGTTGGCTGTGGCACTAATCGGCTGATATGAAGGGGGGGGCGAGATCCTTGAGCTCACGCTCAAGGCCACACCCTTCGATCCGATACTCTTCGTGAAAATACTCCTCGTGGCCTTGAGCGTGAGCTCAGGGTGTTTGCGCCGAGGGCACTCCCTTACACCAAGAGCAACGCGGGGCTTTCGAGAACGGATTTGAGGGCGGCGAGGAACTGCGCGCCGACCGCTCCATCGACCACGCGGTGGTCGGCGGAGAGGGTGAGCGTGAGCGTCTGGCCGATCACGATCTGGCCGTTCTTCACCACCGGTTTGGTCACCGTGGTGCCGACACCCAGGATAGCTGCGTTGGGCGGGTTGATGATCGGGAAGAACTTGGGGATGCCCATCATGCCGAGGTTGGACACGCAGAAGGTGCCGCCGGTGAATTGGTCGGGTTTAAGCTTCTTGTCTTTGGCCAATTTGCCCAGCGATTTGGCTTCGCTGCTGACCTGGAAGATCGACTTGTCGTGGGCATCTTTCACGACCGGAGTGATCAGGCCGTCGGGCAGCGCCACGGCAAAGGAAACGTGGGCAGCGGCCAAATAACGGATCTGGGTGCCTTCCCACGCGGCATTCACATCGGGCACGCGGCGCAGGGCTTCGGCGCTACCCTTGAGGATGAAGTCGTTGACGGAGAGCTTTACGCCGGCGTCGGCGAGGCCCTTGTTGAGCTGTTCGCGTAAGGCGAGGAGCGGCTCGGCGTCGATCTCGATTTCGAGATAGAAGTGCGGGATGGTGGTCTTGGATTCGACGAGGCGTTTGGCGATCACGCCGCGCATGGTGGAAACCGCGACAGTGCGCTCGACTTGGATCGGGCCCTTGGCGCCCACGCTGCCAACGGTGCCGATTTGGGATTTGGGATTTGCGCTTTGTGATTTGCCGGCGGAGCCGGCCTTGGCAGCAGCCTCGATGTCGGCCCGCACGATGCGGCCGGAGGGGCCGGAGCCTTGCACGGTGGAGGCATCGACGCCGAGCTCGGCGGCGAGCTTTTTGGCGAGCGGGGAGATTTTGACGCGATCACCGAAGGCCAGCGCTGGGGTGGCTGGGGCGTGGGCTGCTGTGGGGGCAGGGGCGGCAACCGGACTCGGGGCGGGCGCAGGCGCAGGTGCGGGAGCAGGGGCTGGGGCCGGGGCTGCAGCTTTGGTCTCTGCCTTCGGGGCGGCGGCGGGGGTGGGGACGACTTCGCCTTTTTTACCCACTGCACACAAAGGGGCACCGAGTTCTACTTGGGCGCCGGCGTCGGCGAAAATTTTGAGGATCGTGCCGTCGAAAAAGCACTCGAGCTCCATCGTCGCTTTATCGGTTTCAACTTCGGCGAGGATGTCGCCGGATTGTACGGCATCGCCTTCTTTTTTGAGCCATTTGACCAGCGTGCCCACCGTCATGGTGTCGCTGAGTTTCGGCATTTCGATGATATTGGCCATGGTAGTAAAGTGGTGTGTTTTTAGGAAATCAGGCGACTGCGGCCAGGGCGGCTTTGATCACGCGCGGCACGTTGGGGAGCTGTTCGGTTTCGACGGGCGGGCTGTAGATCGCGGGGGCGTCGATGGTGGCGAGGCGGTGGATGGGGCCATCGAGCTCGTCGAAGGCTTCGCGCTGGATCATGTAGGCGAGTTGCGAACCCACGCTGGCGAAGGGCTTTTGCTCTTCGACGATGAGCACGCGGTGGGTCTTCTTGACCGAGGCGAGCACGGTGTCGAAGTCGAGCGGGCGGATGGTGCGCAGGTCGACCACCTCGACGGAAATGTCGTGGTCTTTTTCCAGAACTTCGGCGGCGGCCAAGGAGTGCAGGACGCAGCGGCCGTAGGTGACGATGGTCAGGTCGGTGCCGGTGCGTTTCACGTCGGCCAGGCCGAGCGGGATGAGCTCCTCGGTGTCGGGAACCTCGCCCTTTTCACCGTAGAGAATGGTGTTTTCGAGGAAGAAGCACGGGTCGTTGTCGCGAATGGCGGACTTGAGCAGGCCCTTGGCGTCGCGGGCGGTGGCCGGCACGATGACTTTAACGCCGGGGTGGTTGGCGAGGACGTTTTCGGGAGTGTGGGAGTGGGTGGCACCGACGTTGGTGCCGCCGTTGGCCGGCCCGCGAATGACGATCGGGCAGTTGATCAGACCGCCGGACATGTAGCGGACGTTGGCCGCGTTGTTCAAAATCTGGTCGAAGGCGACCGAGTAGAACGACCAGAACATGAGCTCCATAACCGGCCGGATGCCGAGCATGGAGGCGCCCACGCCCATGCCGATGAAACCGGCTTCGGAAATGGGCGTGTCGACGATGCGGTCGGGGCCGAATTTTTCGAGCAGGCCCTCGGAGACCTTGTAGGCTCCGTGGAATTGGGCGACTTCTTCGCCCAAAAGGACGACGTTTTCGTCGCGGGCGAGTTCTTCGGCAAGGGCGGCGCGGATGGCTTCGCGGTAGGTTAAAACGGCCATGTTAAGAGATGGAAAATAAAGCGATAAGGTGGAGTGAAAAGCCCAGGATGACGTGGGGGCTTAGTCGAAGAACAAGCGGCCCTTGGAGGTGCGCTGGCTGGGGTTGTCGACCTCCCAGTAAACGTCCTTTTGGATGTCGTCGACGGTAGGGAAGGGGCTCATTTCGGCGAATTCAGCGGCGTGTTCGGACTCGTTAACGGCCTCGGTGTTGATTTGTTCGATCAGCGCATCGGTGAGCACGCCTTCTTTGAGGAGGGCGGCCTGGAAGACCTGAATCGGGTCCTTGGTGCGGCGGTACTCTTCGATTTCTTCCTTGGTGCGATAGGTCTTGTCCGGGTCGGCGACCGAGTGGCCGCGGTAGCGGTAGGTGTCGATCTCGACGACGGAGGGCAGGTTCTTTTCGCGGGCGAGGGTGAGGAACTTGTCCATCGTCGCGCGGACCTCGTAAACATCGTGGCCGAAGCAGGTTCCCCAATTCATGCCGTAGGCTTCAGCGCGTTGGGCGAGGCCGGGGCCGGCCGAGGAACGGTCCTGGCTGGTGCCCATGGAGTAGCCGTTGTTTTCAACGACGAAGACCACTGGCAGGTTCCACAGCGCAGCGAGGTTATAGGCCTCGTGGACAGCACCTTGGTTAACCGCACCGTCACCCATGAACGCCATGGCTGCACCCTTGAGTTTACGGTATTTAACGGCGTAGGCCAGGCCGGTGCCGAGCGGGATTTGGCCGCCGACGATACCGTGGCCGCCCCAGTAGTTGAGCGAGGGCGCGAAGTAGTGCATCGAGCCGCCCTTGCCCTTGGAGCAACCGGTGATTTTACCGTAAAGCTCGGCCATGAGGGCCTTGGTGTCCATGCCCACCGCGATGGCGTGGGCATGGTCGCGGTAGGCGGTGATGACGTGGTCGTTCGGGCCCATCAGCGAGCAACAGCCCACGGCAACTGCTTCCTGGCCGATGTAAAGGTGGAGGAAGCCGCCGATTTTTTTGGACTGGTAGGCGCGCAATGAACGCTCCTCGAAACGGCGGATGCGCACCATCTTGCGATGGAGTTCGATTTTACCTTCGTTGGACAACGCGGAGTTGATCGGTGCCGAGGCGTGGGAGCCGGCGCAGGCGACGGGGGCTTCGACTTTTTGGTCGGCGTTGGGTACAGCTTTATTACTCACGGGTTAAATCGAGTTGGTTGTTAAAGGGCGGAGTCTTTGTTGGATGGCTTAGAAATCAAGAATTGTTTAGTATCGTAAAGAGGGTAGCTTTGCGCGGATTACCGCTTCGCTGTGCTCTCTACTCAACTAAAACACAGCAGGTTATGGTTTACGGGTTATAGGTTGCCGATGTACACATCCCCCAGTTCGCGGATTTTCGACTATCCAAAACCGACTTCACTGTGTGAGCAAAGCGAGCAACCGGTCTGCCTCGGCTTGGCCGGCTGGACCCTGACGCGCCAACATGACGACTGCATCGTGGAGTAATTGCTCCCGTTGTTCGTTAGGGGTTCGCTGGATGCCCGCTTGAATAAAATTCCCCGCCTCGGAAAACCGTCCGCGCGCTAACAAAATTTCGCCTTGGCATAGCCAAGCTCCGGGGCGGTTCGCATCGCTCGCCAGTGATGCAAGAAAACTCGCCTCCGCCAAATCCTGCGCACCGAGGCCGAGTTGATAACGACCAATACGTTCATGCGCTATAGCGGGCTCAGTGGTAAAATCGACCGCAAACAAGGCAACTTGACTCCTCAGGCCCGCAAGCAACGCAGGCACCTGGTAGCGCAAGGGTCGCAACCACAAGGGCACCCGATGCTGATAAAGTAACCGCGAGCCGAACCGTTCCCGGCCGGCTTCAGGCGAAAGCCAAACCCCGTCGTGTGCGTAGGCATATTCGGCGAGAAAATCGTAACTCGACACCATTGCCACATGGGTAATGCCGGCGGCACGGATACGCTCCGCTGCCTCCGCTTCGTCGCGGGCACCGAATACCTCCGCAGCCGTCTTCAAACCCGCGTGATTCTCCCAATATAGCGTGCCCACCGTGCGCAACCGACCGTAATAACCGACCCCGACCGAGGCGTTGGGGCTGGCGAGCACAACCGAGCGCTCATCAGCTCCTGCCTTGCGCAAAGCTCCTGCTATTTCGCGGTACAGCAGTTGCATCGCTTCACCCGCAAAGAAGTCATTTAAGCGCTTCATCTTGAGCAGGTCAGTTGCAAGTAACCACGGGCCGGGAAAAAACAGCAGCGCACCGACTGCCATCAAGATAACCGCACGCCATAGCCGGTGTAACGGAACGACCAAGGCCACAAGTAAGACAATAATCAGGATGATTTGCGGGCTACTCGCTGGCAGTAACCAACGGCGCTGAAACCAACCCTGCACGGTCATCGTCAAGGCTACACTGGCAGCTAGGGTGACTACGATGCGCTGCGCTAGCGGCGGTTTGCGCACCCACCAGATGATCAAAAGCACCACCGCCACTGCTGAAATGAATACCGTGTCGGCATACAACGACCAACCCGATTGTGCCGCCGCCGGCAAAAGTCCTTTAAATTCATCGATCGAAGCATGGATCCGCAACATGAACGGATCCAGCGGGATAAACACCGCGGAGCCCTTCGCCCAAACCAGCGCCGGCACCGCCAACACGAGCGTCCCCCACCCGATCAGGCGCGGGCCCCACCAGGCGGCCGAACGCTGCTCGTTGCGCCAAATGAGTAAGACCGCGATGAGTTCGCCACCCGCATACCACGCCAAACTGTAAAGCGGGTGATTGGCCTCCATCCGCATTCCCAAGCGGTCGGGGGCGTTCTCCAAAAGATAGAGGCCTAGACTCACCCACGCGCCTACCTGTCCCCATCGCCGCCAAGCCAAGGGTACGCACACGGGGGCGTTGTTGCCCACTGGTGCGCGTCCACAGCACAACGAGGCAATGAGTACGCTCAAGCCGGTTAACGCGATCGGCACCACCAGCGAGGCGGCGCTCACCCACAGGCCCAGCGCGCCAGCCACCGCCGAAAACGTCGCCGCCCGCATTACCTCGGCTTCAGATCCCGGCAAAGGCGAAAACCCCGTGGTTGACCGGCGTTGCCACCATCCCGCACCGGCAAAAACCGCCCCTAAAACCAGCCCCAGCACCGCGGCATTAATCAGGCCGTGATGATCACAATATGCCGGATAAAACCCCTCATAAAACCCACGATGTCCGGCCAGGGCGACAGCGGTAAGCGCCGCAGCCCAACCGCCCCAGCGAAGCCCAATCCAACCCGTAGCCAACGTGAGCACCAATAAAAACACAGGCAGCTGCGCCCAGCGCGAAGCCTCCTCCACCGCTGCAGGCAACGGCTCACCGGTGCACATGCGGCGCAATCGACCGCACGCCTCCAGCCATAGCGCCCATCCCGAGTTCCAATAAATTTCCCGCCCCGCCGGAGCGTTATCCAGGTCGGTCGTGCGGAGGCGCCAGGCACCGTTTTCAACCAACGCCAGAGCGTGCCGAATCCACACCTGGCCGTCGGGCGCGATGGCTTGGGGCACACTTTTCAGCGGCGTCGCCACAGGAACATCCGTGAAGAGCGTAGCCGTCGCCCGTGTCAAATAGCCATCCATGGCGCGGGCATGCCAAACCACAAACCCCGCTGCCAGCAGCCACCCACACACGCCAATCACAACGCCGATTGAAACCCGGCGCAGAATCCCAGCAGTAAATAAGGACAAGACCAAAACCATAGAAAAACGAACGAAATGGAGGGGGATGGAAACGAATGGCTAGAAACATGCAAACGCAGAGGTAGGTGGACGTAATCATTGGGCGTATCCCCAGTTTGTGTGCATCGGCATTTTAAGCCGGATCGCGGGAGTTCGGTTTTAAGGGCTAGTATAAAAGAAGCGCGGGGGGCTTTTGGGGGATGCGTCGAAGTGCCAGCGGCGGCAGTCGGCCGTAAAACGCCAAGTTTCGGATCGAACCGCCTTGTTGAAGGTGATGGAGCCAGGAGGCGGAATTTTAACCTGAACTCCAAAGCTGGCCATCGCGATCTGGCGCAACCTACTGGGCACCTGACCGTTCATTCATCCGCTCGATGCACTAATTAGTGTGCCTCGGGGATTCAGTCACGCGCATCTGCTCCAGCATCTTGCGCCAGCTCATCGCTGCCAGCTACGGAGTTCAGGTTTAACGCAAAGCAGCAAAGATCGAGCCGAATGCCGCTAGGTCGGGCAGGGGATTTCTTGGCGATTTTTGCGTGTCTTTCGCGCCTTTGCGTCAAAATCCGCGAAGATGCCCGTTACAGCCCGCTACCGCTTACGAAGCTTGGCGTGATTTGCTCAACCGTGATCTTTAACGGGGAATCGGGGTGGCAGTCGGCGCGTAACGCGACGAAGTGTCTACGGTGGTTATCGTAGATCGGCCAAAGCGCGCTCCGGTCGGACTCAGGAATGGCGAGGGCTTCGATGGCCGTTCGTGCGAAAAAGCCGAAGCGACCCTCGGCCATCGCCGGCGGAAGGTTGGTGAGGGGGCGCTTGCAGTCGAAGAGGAACATTAACCAGTGCGCGCTCCCTTCATAGGACTTTTCGGCAATCATGGCGAAAAGGTGGAGGTCTGCGGTAGTGATCGTGTGGCCGGTCTCTTCAGCGGTTTCGCGAACGGCACATTCAAAGGGCGATTCGCCGGTTGCAGTCTCCAATTTACCCCCAATCGGGCTCCATGCACCCTGGTTGGGCGCTTTTGTCCGTAAAAGCAGTAGGTGTTCGCCTTGCTCGTTTTGGATGAAGACTAGCACGGCGATTTTGTGGGCGAAGGGCGGCTGCATGCGGAGGTTGGGTGGAGGAAATATAAAAAAGGGGTGAAATCGTAGTCCTGCGGGGATTTTCAACGTGACAGAAGTCGTCGGCTCCACAATGTCTGAAAATTCTTACCCTCTAATCTACATGAACCCCCTTGCATGTCGTGCCTTAGTCCGTGTCGTTGCAATTGCTTTGGCCTCCTTAGTCACGGCCGTAGCCCAGACTGTTGCTCCGGCCCCGAACGCGCCACTTCCCATCGAAGTCGCCACCGTTCGGTTTAACTCTGTACGTGCGGATGCCGGGACTTGGTTTGTGACCGAGATTGAGTTGCAGCCGCGTGGCGGTGAGGGCGCTAAAAACCGCAATTTCATTAACCGCGTTAAGGTCACTTTGAACCTCGGGGTATTCAGTGTGATGGCACCAGCTGGTTCCAAGGTGCCTGATACTTACTATCGCGCTTCCGCCGAAGCGGTCGCCGTGGAAGCCACCGGAAGCCGTTCGGTTTACCGCTTTTATCTGCCGCCCGAGATCGTAAAACGCGACCAAATCAACGGTGATCTTAAGTATTACTTGGTTGAGGTGTTTGTTGACGGCAAAGCGTTGCCCTTGGGTAAAAACAACTTCCCGATCTCAACCCTTTCCAAGCCCGAGATTGTGGAAAGCTTCCGCGGTAAGGTGTCCGGCAGCGCGGGTGCTAACGATGGCATCCTGCTTCCCCAGTATCTGACGCCCTTTGCCAATGGCGGTTCGCCCCCCGCCCCCTCCTTTATCCGTTTAGAGACCGCTCGGTAATCATGCCGGCTTAGACTTCCGCTTGCGGGTTTAAGCTCCTCCCTGAATCCGACACTTACCACCCCCCTATGACTTCCCCCCGCGTTCTTGCTGTTGACAGCGGTGCCGGCCACGTCGCTTGCGGTATATTCAATACCGCAAAAAACGGCCGCCTCGCACTCGAACAGTTCGCCATTGAGTCGTTTAACTCCGATGTTGCGCTCGAGTCGCAATGGCCCGCGCTCGTTGGTCAGTCCTTGGCTTCCGCCGCCAAGCGCACCGGGGCCAAAGGTCCAGCCATCCTGTTGGTTCCCGGCCACTTGACGTTAACCAAATTCGTCAAAACCCCCGCGATTGATAAGACCAAGCGCGACCAGGTCATTCAATTCGAAGCCCAACAAGGCATCCCTTATTCCTTGGCCGAGGTGGTATGGGATTATCAGGTCGTCAGCGACGACGGTCTTGATCTCGAGGTCATGTTGGCCGCCGTGAAGCTGGATGTCACCGAGGCGCTCTGTGAGTCCGTTCGCGAGGAAGGTCTCTCCGCTGTTGCGATAAAGCCCTCCACCCTGGCGCTTTACCGAGCGTTCAAGTACAACTACCCCGATGTTACCGGCACCACGCTGCTGATCAACATCGGCGCCCGCTCCGCCAATTTACTCTTCATCGATGGCAATCGTTTCTTTGTCCGCACCATCGCCTTAGCGGGTAATAGCGTCACCCAGCTCATCGCCGATGAGGTGAAGCAAGACTTTGCTCACGCCGAAAACCTCAAGCTTCAGGTTTTGGGCGGTAACAGCGATTTGCCAGAAACGTCACCGGCCCGCGCCGCCGTGATGAACGCAGCGAATTCCTTTATTGGCCGCCTCCATCTCGAAATCACCCGCTCAACGGTCAATTATCGTCGTCAAAGCGGCGCCGAGCAGCCCACGGTTATTTTCCTCACTGGCGGCGGCGCACTGCTGCCCTCAATCGAGGTGACCCTGGCGGAAAAGCTCAAGACACGCGTCGAGATCTTCGACGCACTGCGTAACGTTGATGTCGCCCCTGCGGCCGTTGGCGCCCGCAACGCATCGGCTCAGCTGGCCGATCTGGTCGGTCTGGCGATCCCCGCCGGCAAAGACGAGAAGGCGTTTACGCTCTTGCCCCCGGCTATTGGTGAAGTGCTGGCATTCCGCAAACAGCAGCCGTTCTTCCTTGCCGCCGCAGTTCTTTTGGTGGGCGCCCTTGTGTTGCCGATCGTTCATTTTAACGACCGCGTTAACCATGCCACCAAGCAAACGATCGATCTCGAGGCCAAGCTCAAGCCCTTGCGCGCGCTCAAAGCGTTACAGGATGCCGATCTCCAGCGCATCGAGTCGATCCGCAAGGAAATCACTGCCATTCAAAGCCTGGTGGAATCCAAATCCAATTGGATTAACTTCTTCACCGATCTTCAGCAGCGCTTGGTCAAGGTGGAGGATGTTTGGCTGGAAAAACTTCAAGTGGTCCGTCCGTCTGCCGAAGATTCCGTTGTGGCTGTTGATGCGGGCAACTCGGGTGCCCCTCCCGCTCCTGCGCCCGCAGTGCTCCGGCTTCAACTCAGCGGCCGTTTGTTGGATAAAAACAACCCGCTTTCCCGCGTCAGTGAAGATTCCTTTGAGCGCGTGAAACTGCTGCTGAAGAGCTTCGGCGAATCGCAATTTATCTCCTCGGTGGAGAAGGAAAAATTCAACCCCACACAGCCAGGCATTTTGAGCTTCGACTTCATTCTGGTCGTTAATCCCAAAAAGCCGCTCTGATTTACGCCCAATGGCCTCCTTTAAGTCCTACCCCGTATTTTACTCCCTGCTCGCCGCTCTCGGGTTGGCGGCAGTCGGTTCAGGCTGGTGCATTTACGAGCGGAGCCAGGCGGCTCACTCGAGTGCTAAAGCGCTGGCCAAAAAACGCCTTGAGCTGACCGCTCTCACGAGCAGCCAACCCACTCCCAGCGAAGAAAACAAGGCCTTGGTGAATACTGACCTGACCCGTAGCATCGCCGCTCTTGGTCAGATGCGTGCAGAGCTTAAGGGCAGCGGTCCTGCGGCCGAAGCCCTGCTCAAGGCGAAGGCGGCCTATACCCAAGCGGCCACCCTAAAGTCGGACGAGCGTTCCAAGCTGTTGCGCGAGGCCAAAGTCCCATTCGAGCCCACGCATCTGTTTTTTAACATCGCGACCTTTGTCGAGTTGATGCGCGACAACGCCCAAGCAGCTAAGATTAAAATCAAGGCCGATGAGCGCTTCGGCTTTACCACCTATGCCAACGCCGGCCCTGAGCGCGACTTGATCCCTCTGGTCTATCGCCAGCGCCAAGTTGCCGAGTACCTGCTCGGCGCCTTGTTCCAGGCCGCCCCCAGCGAGCTGGTTTCCTTTCAACGCGAACGCCCAACCGATTCCGTTAATCCGGCCAAGCCCGCCGCACGCTCCGGAACGGCTGCCCCCGCCACCAACAACGACTTGTTTGAGATGGACTCGCGCATCACAGCCCGCGTCCCCGGTTTTGTGGATGCCTCCGCATTTCGTCTCACCTTTATCGGTGATACGGCATCGTTGCGTGCCCTGTTGAACAAACTCGCCACCTTCGAACTCCCCTTGGTGGTGCGCGGCGTAGAAGTCGACCCGATCATCAAAGTTCAAGCCCCCGAGAAGGTCGCGCCAGCCAACACCTTAAGCAGTATTTTTGGCAACACCCCTGCTGCGGCAGCAGTTGAACCTGTTAAGCCGAAGCCCCTTGTGGAAAAGGTGCTATCCAAGTTCACCGTCACCGTCGAGTTGATCGACCTCGTTGACAACACCCCTACCCAAGCCACCCCGAC
The DNA here is from genome assembly GCA_024998815.1 of Opitutus sp. Lineage (NCBI taxonomy): Bacteria > Pseudomonadati > Verrucomicrobiota > Opitutia > Opitutales > Opitutaceae > Opitutus > Opitutus sp. The sequence goes on along the minus strand of JACEUQ010000001.1, from coordinate 1,589,542 downwards.
CCCTTGATATGGCCGCAAAATCCCTAGATAAAATCCTGTGCGGTGCCGCCCTGTTAGTGCTGCTCGCATCGCTTGCTTGGACCTATAACCAAGGCGGTAAAAAGGGCGGAGCTAATGGCTCTGCTCGCGCCACCAACGAGTCGCCGCTTTATGTGCCGGCAAACCTAAGCGAATTCCGCGTGACCACCCAAATTTGGTCCCCTGCTGCTGCACAGAGCGGCGGCCCCCTTTGGGTGTACGACGTGTTCACTCCCCCGGAAATCTATTACGACTTGGCCAATAAGCGCTTTTCGGTCACTCCGCCCAGCTCAGCTGAAGTCGTGGTGGTTAAGCCCGTGGAACCGCCCTTCGGAGTTGAGCTGGTCAACGTTAAAGAGGACGCATTCCGCCTTCAACTCGTCGGCTACACCGGCAAGCCGGGTAACTATCGGGGCACTTTCGAGAATGCGGTTTCCGGTAAAACCATTCTCGGTCAAGCGGGCCGCAAGATCCCCGATCTCGGGCTGACGATTGTGAGCTTTGAGGTGAAGCAGAACCGCACCGAGCAAGGCACGGGCAAAACGGTGATTATCGAAACCGAAGCCGTTGCCCAAGTCTCCGACGATAAAACTGGTGAAGTCTTTAATCTCACCAACAAAACCCGCCTCACCAAAGGTACCCCGATCGCTTATCTAAAGGCCGATGGCGCCTCTGAGCCGGTTGCCTACAAGGCAGGCGCCAAGTTCACCGTAGGGGATGCGACTTTTACGGTTAACTCGGTCGCGTTCGAAACGAACGCGGTCGTCGTCACCAAGGAGTCACCGTTATTAAAAGAACCCCTGACCAAGACGTTGACCGTAGCGGCACCGGCCGCTCCAGCCCCCGCCATTCCGGTGCCCGCACCCGCAGCAACCCCGGCAGCAGCCCCGTCGGGCGCATAGCCTTTCGCCTTATAAACGGCGCTCAGCCTCTCCATTTCCATCTTTCCCATACCTTTAGCTTAGAACCCTGATCCTTCGAGAAACTCTCAATGAAACTACCCAAGCTCCCCAAACCCCTCGTTCTTAGTCTGGCTGCCCCCGCGATGCTCGCGCTGGTGGTCCCCGCCGCCTCGCTGCTGGCTCAAGGGCAAACAGACACGAAAATCCGCCTCATGTCCGAGGCCCTGCGCGCCCGCGACTCCGGGGATCTCGACACCGCGAAGAAGAACCTGGAGGAGCTGCTCGCCATCGCCCCGTCGGATGCCACGGTTCAGCGCCTGCTGGCCGGTGTCGAAAACCAGATCGCCCTTCGTACCGCCGCCCCCGCCGCTGCGAGCGAGACTGCCGCCCCCGCTGCCACGGGCGAGGCTGCTGCACCCGCTGTCGCCGCAACCGCGCCTGCTAAGGCCGGTTCCAAGAAGGATGAATCCGCGGAAGCCGACCAGTTGGTCAAAGAGGAGAACAAGCGGATCAAGGGCCTGCTCGCCGACGCCAAAGCCAAGCGCTCCGAGGCCCGCAAGCTCGCCAAGGATGGCCGCTTTGACGATGCCGCCGTCGTTCTAACCGGTGCGATTGCATCACTTCCCGAAAATCCCGCCACCACGTCCACGATCGCCGACCTGCAGGCTGAAAAGAACGGCCTGCACATGGAAAAGGCCCAGGCCGCCCTCAAGCAGGGTCACACCGAGGGCGCGCGTGCCGCACTCGACGCCTACGCCGCCGCCACCTCGGACACCAAGAAGGTCGAAAAGGTTGCCCGTTCCATCGAAGCGACCGAACTCAATCCCCCTCTCCAGCCGATCGAAAAGGTCAGCCCCGGTTTCATCAAAGACCAAAAGGAAATCGCCAAGTTGGTCGCCAAGGGCCGCAGCCAATATCTCGCCGGCGATCTCGACGGCGCTCAGGAGTCGTTCCGCGCGGTTGAGACCATCGACGCGGGCAGCCCCGAGGCTAAGTCGTTCCTCACGCGCATTGCTTCTGACAAGGCCAAGGTTGGTGAGCTCAACCGCGGCAAGTCCCGTGCCCAGATGCTCGAGGAGGTCAACAATGCCTGGCAGCGCCCCGGTGTTTATGTGGACCGTGGGGCTGACGCCACCAGGGCGGCTGTCCCTCAGGCGCTCGCCCAAAAGCTCGCCAGCATCGTCATTCCCAGCGTCAACTTCCAAGGCGTAGAATTGGCTAAGGTTGTGAGCACCTTGTCCGCCGTTTCCGAGGAGTATGACAAGAGCGAGGGCGTGAAGGGTGTTAACATTATCCTGGTCGATCCCACCAACAAGAACCCCAGCGTTAGTATCACCCTGCGCAATTTGTCGCTCAAGCGCATCCTCGACCTGATCTCCGACTCCACCGGCTACCAATACGAGGTGCAGGCTGACACCATCGTTATGCGCCCGGGTGGCGACACCTCGATGCTGGAAAGCGCATTCTTCTCGGTCACCAAGGCGACCGTGATCCGTATGACCGGCATCGGTGCTGCCAGCGCGACTCCCGCTGCAGCTGCTGATCCGTTTGCGACGCCTTCCGCCGGTAGAGCTGGTGCAGGCGGTTCGAGCGCGGGTGGTGAATCCGGTGCGATCCAGAACTTCCTGGAGCAGGCCGGTGTGAAGTTCAGCACCACCGCCGGTTCCAGTCTCGTTTATGACGGCTCGGCGATTCTGGTGAATCAAACTTCTCGGAATATCGAAAAAATCCGTAACATCCTTAACCGCTACGACAATGTGAAGCAGGTTGAGATCGAGGCCAAGTTCATGGAAGTGCAGGAGGGCGCGCTCGAGGAACTAGGTGTTAACTGGTCAGCTCGACAGGCCAATCGTAATGCAACAGTGGCTGGAATCACTGGACGGTCGCTAGGAACTTCTAATCGTACGCTGGCCTCTTCATTTTCCGCTACGGGTGGAGCCTCTCAAGGCGCGCTATTAGACAACGGAAACCTAGTGGATCTTAACGGCGACAATGCAACTAATTCGTCTGATCGCTTCGGAAGCGCTCCGACTTTTCCGGGTACTAATGCTTTGGGGGCTGCGTCTGGCAATTTGTTTGCTGGTACCGCCGTATTTGGTGAATTAGAGGTCGCTGCTTCGATTCGCGCATTATCGCAAAAAACAGGTTCAGACCTGCTAAGCTCGCCAAAGGTTACGGTTCTGTCCGGTAGTCCCGCCAATATTGTGGTAGCCCAGGAAATGCGATATCCCCAGTCGTATGGTGAGACGCGAAGCACTGTGGCGGCGGCAACTACTGGTGGCGGTGGTGGTGGATCCGTGAGTATCACGGCGGGCACCCCTCAGGAGTTCACCATGCGTAATGTCGGTGTGGAGCTGAAGGTGACCCCAACGGTGGAGGAGGATGATTATAGCATCACTCTTGATTTAAGTCCCAAGGTGACCGAATTCGAAGGATTTGTTGAATATGGCGGGCTAAGTGTGGCGATCGGAGGCGATAGCACCGTCACGTTGCCATCCGGCTTTTATCAGCCTATTTTCTCAACGCGCGAAATCACCACCAAAGTCACGGTATGGGATGGCGCTACCTTGGTGATGGGCGGTCTGACTCGTGAAGAGGTCAAAAAGACCAGCGACAAGGTTCCGGTCTTAGGTGACATTCCCTTCCTCGGTGCGCTGTTCCGTTCCAAGGGCGAATCCACCAGCAAGCGCAACTTGTTGATCTTTGTGACGGCCAACTTGGTCAGCCCTGGTGGTTCGCCGAAGAAGCAGATGCTCAAGAGCGTCGCGCCGAGTTCGACCTTCCAGAACCAGACGATCGTGACCCCGGGCGGTCCCGAGTCGCGTTCGCGCGGCGGCAAGTAAGCCTTAACGGTACACTTGTTTTCATCCCCAAGCCGCCACCTTCACCGGTGGCGGCTTTTTTGTGCTTAAATCAAATGATCACCAACGGTGCCGCACGGCGTTTGTAGGCAGTGGCAGCTAAGCCTTCGGGGCCGATCACCACCACGCACCCCACATTTCATTTGGACGACCAAGGTACGCCGGCGACTTCGCCACGGTTCAGTGAGCCCGAGCAGCCATCAATAAAAAGCGACGGTATTTACCGTCCACTAGTGTAAACCGCCATCAGGTTTGACGAGTTTGGACAAAGGTTTGATGAATCAGGCCGTTTCATTCGCCTGATTCCGGTTCATCTACCCACGCACTGCGCTAGTCTTGCAGGGGTGATGCAAGGCCACTGCGGTCACGCGATCAGTTCGGGAAGAACCGCCACCGCGCCCAGAAATAGAGGCGTACGATCAGCCTGGGCACGCGAAGGTTAACAACGTCGCCCGTGAAAGGTTCCGAGTTGAGGCAGAGCACTAGGGTTTTGCGGCCGTCAGGGTTTTTAACATGGCAACCGCTCACGGGTTCGCCGAGGCCCGCCTTTTCGTAGATAGTGCAGTCGCCCGCCTTAATGTAGCGCAGGCCGTGGCAATCGACGAACATGATCGAATGAGCACCGCCCTTGATGGTGCAGTCGCGCACGGCGTTGCAGCGGGCAAACACGCAGCCGATAAACGTAGCGTGCCTTGCGCCGAGGATGTCCACGCAATCCTCAACTCCACCCGACAACGTGCAGCTCTGAATAAGGGCGCTGGCCACGTTGCTTGAGAGCTTAAGCGCCTCGCTGCCCTTGCCGCCTATGAACGTGCAACGGGTTATCGCCTCGCCGTCCGAAACGCCATAAGCAGCGGTGTCAGCGATGCCCTTGGCGGGTGCGGAAAAGGTTCTGTTCTCCGTTGTGATCACTCGACTAAAGGGCGCGTTGGAGCGGTTGGCAGAAGCGCGATGAACTGCGCCACGGTCGGTAGCACTTCGGGCAGCGGGGCCGCGCTGGTGGAGTCGAGGTAGGCCCAGACTTGGGAGCGCCAGTTGCGCAGGGCGAGGGCTTCGGCAGCGAAACGCGGGTACGGATCGCCAACGTAGGTGCAGGCGCTCTTAAGGTCGTCGTAGCCCCATGCCTGAGCTTGGGCATCGAGGTGCATCTGCGTGGCGGCGATGTAGTCAGCGACCGTCAGCGCGGGCGGGACGTAGGGCGTGGGCGTGTTGCCTGCTTCGCACCATGCGACAAACTCGGCGTCTGTGCTGATGCAGTGAGCGACAAGAATGCCCTCAAAATATTTATCAAATGTGCCGATAGGGTTTTGTTTGTAGGTTTTCATAATTCGCAACCGTTGAAGTGAACATTGGCGGTCCCTTGCAGGGCAGAAGCATAACCAAGAGTGAGGCCAGAAGCACCAGAAACGTCGATCGACGCTCCGCTTGTAGTTGCCGACGCGAAAGTCGGGGTGCCGCCCGCAGATGCCAAGTTGGCGGCTGATGCAGTGAGGCCAGTGAGAGAAGAGCAACCTGTTGGAGCAACCCGCGCAGGGAATGGGAACGCCACCCATGTACGGGTTGACGAGGCGGAATATGCCTGACCCGTAAACCCATAACCCCCGAAATTGATCACAGGGAGATAATATGAGCACGCGGCGATGTCGGCAGTTAAGGGGATGCGGTCAAATGGGGTCAGGGATGCACCCGCCTCAAGCTGCGCATCCCCGATGGTGAGCGTCTGCGAGCCAAGTAGAGCGCCGCCCGTGAACACGATCTCGATGCCGGTGATCGCCCCCGATGGGACGCTGATCTGTGCGGAGTAGGTCGCCTCAGTGGAGTTGATCGTGAACGTGCCCGAGGCGATGCTCGTGCGGGTGGGGCTGGCGAGCGTGCCGAAGGTGTCGGTCGTGTTGGCGTAATAGGCCGCCCAGCCGATTGAGGTGAGGGATGACGAGGCTAATTTGACCTGCACTGTTGCCGTGGTGCTGGCCAAGTGCGCGGAGTTTTCAGCGGCGATGCGCTGGGCAAAGCCAACGCCAGTGACCGAGGCCGCGCCCGTGAAGCGGTAGCGCTTCTGGCCCGAAGCCGTGATTTGCTGGCCGGTTACGTTAGCCCCGGTGCAATAGGCATACCAGCGATCAACAGTGTAGGCCAAAGCGGCACCAGCGGTGATTGTCTGGGCTGATCCACGGTTGCGCCAGTCAACACGCATCGCGGCATTGATGAAGCTGTTTTTAATCCCGCGAATGTCACCAAGGGCCGCGCCGTTGGTGCGCATCTCGTTGAGGAGCGTATTGAGGGCCGTTTTGAAAGCAGCCTGCGAGGGCGCGCTGGTGAAATCGACGTTGGGTGCGACAGTAAGTGACATGGTTTAAGTGGGTTGAAATTGGGTGCTCAGTATCCTTGCACGGTGGCGTCGATGAGCGCGGCGACGCCCGTGCCTGCGGAATTAAACGCGCGGATCAGCGGGCCGGTGTTGAGCTTGTCGAGGATTTGCACGGAGGCCGCGCCGTTGCCGTCCTGCTGGATCGTCAGGGAAATGTTTTTGATGACTTTGTAAGTCTTGGTTAGGGCCAAGCGCGTGCCGCCGCTCACCAGAACGGCGTTATTGATCGACTCGATAACGTCGGGGGCATCGACCACCACGGCGAACGCAGACACGGTGCCCCGCGTCTGCGCTTCGCCCGTCGAGATTCGGAAATCGTAAATGGTGTTACCGGAAACCGTGACTTGGCCCGGCCATGCCTGCCAGTCGGGCACGTCCCAAAATGCGGACGCATCGTCGCTCCACATTGCTGCGTTCGCATCGACCGCCCACATGGATGCAGGGGAGTTTTCTCGGTATTCGATTTTCCACGGGTCGCCCGCAACCGTTGAGGTCAGGGTCATCGTCGAACCGGCCAAAGCCTGCGTGATCGTCACGCTGTCGATGTAGGTTGCGGCGGCATAGGTAAGCGCGGGCCACATTACGGAGGCACCATCGCCAGCCCACATCGGGGCCGTTTCGTCAGCGGCCCACATGGTCGTGATCGAGTTTGCGGCGAGGTTGTTTGATCCGTCGATGGCGAAACCCGAGCGCGTGCCGGGCCAAAGGGCGGCGCGGCGGTCGAATGTTTCTACCACGTTGGCTACGAGCGGGTCGCCAAGGTTGGTGACAATCACGGCAGCGTTGAGGCTTTCCGCCCCGGTGACATCCACCGCTTTGACGAGGAAGGTCGTCGATCCCTTGGGGATAATCGTCGGCTCGAACGGGTTGGTCGTGATGATGCCGGTATGCAGGTCGGTGGCATCGCTCCACTCTTGGCGTGTGCCGGGCTGGTAGCGCAGCCGGTAGCCAACGACGGATTTGTCGGCTATGGCAGACCACGAGAACCGCCCGCCTTCGACGGTGAAAGTGGTCACGTCGGCAGGCGCACCGGGGCGCAGCTTCCACGCTAAATCAGGGCAGAGCGTAGCGTCGTCGAGAGCGGCCTCAACGCCAGCGAATCCGATAGCTTGGAGGCGTAGCGTGACCGTCGCACCGGCAGCCGCGAGTTCGGGCAAGCGCGTGTGGCGGTAGGTGATGAGGTCTTCGTAACGGATCAGCCAGCATTCGTCGGCAGCGGCGAAGGATGCCGCCACCGTGCCGCCTTGGGCGCGGCGCACTTTGGCGTACCATTGGCCCGAGACGAGTCGCAGGGCGCGAACGGAGAGGATTTCGACGGTATTCGGGTTGTCGGCGCGGATGATCCAGAGCAAAAGCGTGTCGTCTTGCACCTCGTCCTCGGTGAGTGCGGTCGTGACGCGTTCGAGGTCGCCTGCGGTCGTTTCGGCATCAATGGCGATGCGCAGGGTTTCGCTGTTGTCGTCCGGTGTGCCGAGGTTTGCGGCGTAGGCTTGAGTCAGCGTGCCGCGCACGGCGAAGGTGCCCTGCGTGCCGAGCTCTTGCAGCTGGGTCGCATCGTCGCTGCGGTAAAACAGATTGAAGCCCAGCGTTGCGGCCACGCGGCGGGCGACGAGCGGGACAAGCAGGTAGCTTTCGCCAAAAAGATTGGCGGGCGGCATCGCGAAATAAAAACGCGGCAGGCGTTCCACGCCGTTGCCCGAGGTGATGATGCTCACGCCTGCCACCACGGGCACCGGCGTTGCCGTGATCCCTCGCTCGGCTTCGATTCTGAGGGTGACGCGCTCGCTGGGCGGGGCGGCTTCGGTGCGTTCGGTGACACGGCAAATCAAGTCCACGCCGAGTAGGTCGTGGGTGAATTTTAAAATGGTGCCGGTGGGGTAGGCCACGCCTTTAGGCGCGCGCACGACGAGCGTGGCGCTGAAACCCGGCTCGGCGGCGAGCTTGAGGTATTCGCTGGCGAGGGCGGCGATTTGGGCGCGGCGCGTGATGTGCGGGCGCTCAAAATTGGACTGGCGGGGCTCGCCGGTGATTTGGCGGTTATAGCCTGACGTGATCGTAAACGCGGAGTCTTTGTAGGCGTTCTCGGCATCCTGAAATTTGACTGCCAACTCGTTGAGGGTTTCGGCCCAGCCCTTGGAGGTGATCGATGGCTCTTCGAGGAGGTCGTCGGCGGTGAGGGTATTCGATGAGTTAAAGGTCGGCGCAGCCTCGCCGTGGAGGAAGCGGCCCGCCACGATCTTGGCGGCAGTATCGGCGCGGAACCAGCCGTCGAAATACCCGCGCAAATCATCTACCAAGGAACGCGCCGAGGCGGGGCGATCAAACACGGGGCTGATGTAGGTCGTCGACGCACGGGCAAGGAGCGCATCGGCGGTCGCCTGCCATGAGTCTAGGTCGAAGTCGGTGTCCGGCAGCCCGAGGCCGAACACGGGATGGGTCAGCAGTTCAGCGAGCACCGCCAAGGGGTTGGCTTGGCCATCGGCATCAAGCAGCGCGGCGGTGCCGGTCACGATGGACTGAACCGGCGTGCGGCGGACGATGCACGCGACCGAGGGACAAGAAACCTTTTCGCGGCCGAAGAGGAATTTCTTGAGGCTGAGAACCGCTTGGCGGCGGTAGGCCGGATGACCGCCCGTTGCCAAGTTGGCCTCGCCCGAGGCGTCGAGGGTTTGCGTTGCCGTTCCCCAATAAAGCCATGCCTCGCCGTAGCCGGTGACGGTGAGTTGCACGGGGTTCGGCTGGCCCGAGCGGTCAAGGCCGGTGCCGGAATCGGGCCAGACCTTTTTGCCGTCGACCAAAATGGCGACAAGGCGATCGATGGGGCCGGAACAAATCACCCCGGCGACATCGCCGAAGTAATCGTTCATGCCACCGCCTGCACCGCCGCCGCCTTTTGATGATGAGCCGCCCATAGTTTTAACGACTACTTTTTGCCGGGCCGTTGAGTTGGCGCGGGTTTGGTGAATTGGTTCGTGGCTGGCGTGATCCAGCGCAGCGCGACTTTGTTCGTGCCCATGACGAGCGGGATGGCGACGGCCTGTTGATTGGTCGCGACCTCGTTTTGCTGCACGTTGCCCGTGTCAGGCGTCGGGTTGGGTTTTTTAGATCCGCCAAAGCTCATGCGATGGGCCTCCAAGTGGCGGCGTGGCGGCTCGCCCAAGTGGCGTCGAGGCGCGGGGTGATGACCACGCCCATGTGGTTAATCGCGTGCACGATTTGGTCACCGGGCAGAAGGATCGCGAGGTGGTGAATCGTGCTGCCAAGGGTGAAGCCGAGCAGGTCGCCGGGTTCGAGCTGGGAACTTGGAGCTAGGAGCTGGAAGAGGGGGCTGGCATCGAGCCACGGCACCATGATCGAGGGCGCACCGCTGCGGGCGTGGCCGGGAGGGCCGTGGGGGACTTCGCCCAGATCGAGGCCAGCCGACTTGTAGAGTTCGGCAACGAGCAGGTGGCAGCACACGCCGCCACGCGGGCCGCGCTCGCAGGAGTTGGGCGCAAAAGGCGTGCCGCGCCACAGGAAGGCATTGGTGGTGAGTGCGTCGATGTTGAGGGTTTCGGGGCGCATGTCTGTTTAATGGGTCGTCAATTGTCCGGCGCTTACTTTTTGCCGCCACTTCCGGCGTCGCTGGAGAGTTTAAACAAGCTGGGGTTGCCGGTGGGCACGAAGGGGTGGCCGCCAAAATTGGCGTAATTATTAAACGTGCCCGCGCAGGTTTCTCGGCGGCCGTCGCAGCCGGGATAGATTAGGATGGCGGTGCCGTTGCTCGGGAACGGCGAAGGGTCGCCGGAAAGCGTGAGCACGCAGGAGCCGCCCACGACAGCGGTCGATGCGAGGATGGCGCGGAGATTACCCATGCCCGGATTTATATCGGCCCACCCACCTGCGAAAATATCGGCAGCGGTGAGCACGGCTCCGCCCGAGCGGGCGAGAGAGCCAATGGTGAAGGTGTACGGAAAACCTGCCGTGCCCACAGCGGTCAAAATTGCAGTGTGCACAAAAGTGGACTTACTCAGGCCGCAACCCATAGAAAATAGGCCGTGATTGCAGCCGGGCTGTAGGTAAAAACGCGGGGCTTTGCGGTCGAAGGCCGAACCGAGGGCGGTCGCCTTGGCGGAAATACGTTTGCCTTTAATCGAGGCTGAAACGACTTCGCCCGACCAAGCGGCCGTGAGATTGTACGCGATGCCGCCTATCAAAATAGCGCGATAGACCCTAAGAGTCAGCGGCACGTCCATTCGCAGAAGCGCGACATCGAGCAGCGGGGCGACATCAAGGCCGTCGCAGTCGATTGAAAGCTCGTCACGATCGAGGGCGAGGCCGGTCTTGATGTCGCCGTGGGTGATCCGCGTAAACGCAATCGTAGCGCCGCCTAAGACCGGATCAGCGTCATCGACATACAAATCGCGCTCATACGACGTGAAGAAATAGGGGATTGTCCCACCGGCTTCGTAGTTACGCTCGAACAGATAAATCCATGCGCGGGGCGTGAGGTTGCCGAGGGTCGTGCCGAGGGTTTCACCGGCGGGCAGTGCCAGCTCGGGGGGCAGCTCGCGCACGCGGAAGGAGGCCGTGGCGAGGCGGTCGGTGATCCATTCCAGCTCAAGTTTCGGGCTGTCGAAACGGGCCAGCAGCAGCGGCACGAGTGAGGTCGTGGCGGCAGGGCTCGCAGCGTTGCCCGAGGAAAGGAAGGAAATCGTGGGGCTGGCAATGGTCGTGAGCGGACCAACCCAGCCGGTGAGCTGGCCTTTTTGGACGAGGCCCAAGCGGTCACCAATCACGAGGCCAGTCGTGTCGGTGACGGTCGCGGTCGTGGCAGAGGCCGCAAGGTTGGAGGCGAGGACGGCGGCGGACTGCTGGCCCGAGGCCCAAAAAGACGCGCCCGCACCGTGGGCAGCGAAGAAGGCCAGCAGCTTGGAGGCACTCCAACCGTCGGCAGTGGAGGCCCACGCTGTTTGTTCGACCGTGCGGGCAACGGCCGCAGCGCGGGCGACGTCGGAGGTCTGGCGGCCGAAGCCGATTTCGTCGCGGGCGATGCGCAGGGTGTAGCCGGTGCGCGGGCCGTCCCAATGGGTTAAAAATGGAAACAGGCGGGGGGCGGTGCCGTAGCCACTCGGCAACGGGCCTGCGGGCGCGGTGTAGGCTGCGGGCGTGATCGCCCAGATCGCAGGTGAATTTTCGACGAGGGCCACGTCGAAGGAGCAAAAGCCGTCGGTGATCCAGCGTAGGTCGCGGCTTTCCAAATAGCCGACGACGAGCGGGACAAGGGTGTCGTTGGCCGAGGGCGTGGGGCTGGAGGGCTCGGTGTCGCCCGTTTGGTAAATGCGCGGCGTTCCACCGGCAGCCGGGAACACGGCCTTGAGTCCGCCGGTGATGTCAGCCGAAGCACGGGCGGACCATGCGCAAGCGGCAGGCCAGAGCGGGGCGCATACCGGCTCATTTTGGTGCGCTCGGAGTCCGGCTGCCAGTTGGCGAGCATCGGTGCCGCTCACCTTGATCTGATAACGCAGGCGCAGGCGGAGGGTTTCACCGTGAGCGCGGCGGGCTTCGCGGTCGGTCAGGCCCGACTCCTGAGCGGTGAGGAGCGAGGCCGTCGCCTTGATCGGCGTGCCCCAGTCGGGCAGGTCGTCGAGCAGGTAGAGGCTCTGGGAATTGTAGGTGAGCGGGATCATGCGGAGCTATGAGCTGGGAGCTTCGAAGTTAGCCGTTGCCGGTGATCGTGTGGATATTGCGGGACACGATATCGAGGATGTGGGCTTGGCCTTCTTGGCTGGCGGCCCACTGCTGCGGGGTCATGTAGCCCATGAGGCCGATGTTGATCTGCGTGTTGCCGCCTGCCTGCACGGGCGATGTAGCCCCACTGCTGACTGTGTTTGTCGCCAACTGGCCGGGGTTAAAGTTACCCGCATTCATTTGCTTTAGCAGCGGCTCGTATTTGGCCGTGGCCTGAGCTGTCATCATGAATTCGCCGTTTGATGCCCTAATAAACACATCATCGCTGGTACCGGTGCCGGGCCCTGAGATTCGACCGCCTTCGGCAAAACCGGCGACACTGCTAATGATCGCGGCTTTAGAGGCGGCCGCGCCGGTGACTGCTGCGCCGCCCATGGTTGCGATACTCGCTGCGGTTGCCGCTGGAGCCCACATTGCCAAGGTTGCCGAGGTGACGGGCAGGAGCGCTGCAAGCTGAGCGGCGCGGATGGCATTACCAAATACCGCCATGACGATTTGCTGGGTGATCCACTGGGCGGCCATCCTCACAAATGCCCCAATGATTGAATCAACGATGGACTGGCCGATGTTAGCCAGCGCCTGCCCCCAAGTCATTGTTTGATTGATCAGTCCTTGCAGGCTTGAGCCGATGCCGTTCTCCAAGCCCTGGGCAACGGACAAGACGGCAACCGACGCCCGACCGGCGGCATCAGGGATGCTGTTAAGGTATTCCACGGCTCCTTGGGTCGCGCCGGTGCCTATAGACTTAGCCTGCGCGTTGATGCTTGATATGTTGTTCTCGCCAGCCTTGGCATTGAGTCCAGAGACCTCGGAGTCAATTTGACCACGGCGAACATCGGTCGCTGATTCCCGCTCTTTATTGAGCAGGTCGATCCGCTCTTTGATGAAGCGGTTTTGTTCCGCATACAGAGCGATCTCACCTTTGCGCTTGGTCTCATTAAGAGCGAGCGGATCATTTTTAAGATTAGAAATCGCGGCATCCCCAGTGGCGATCCTGCGAGCGGCCGCGAGTTGCTCTTCTTTTAGCTTTAGCTCTTTGGCGTCTGCTATGGCTTTAGCAGCCTTCTCGGCGAGTGCCTTGTCGGCTTCAGCTTGGGCGTTTTTCGTGGCAACAATGTCGGCGTCGATCGCGGCAAGCTGGGTGGTGAGAGCCAGCCGGTCCTTGGCCGCCTGCACCGATTGATCTTCGGCGGCCGGCATCTGCATGATCACGCGGTGGCGGGCGTCTTCAGCCAGGGCAAGCTGGGTGGCGAGGTCGAGTTGCTTGGTTTGCGCAGCGTCAATGGCGGCATCGAGCTTTGCCTGTTCGGCGAGGATCGGGGCCTTGGCCTCGGCGAGTGCCTTGGCGGCTTCGGCAGCATCCAGCGTCGCCTTTTTAGTGGCGGCGAGCGTGGCGAGTTCAGCGCGGGCGGCGAGGATCGGAGCGTTGGAAAGCTGGTTGGCCTGCGACTCGGCGCGAAGTTTGCCCCGATTTTCCTCTAGCAGTTCGGGGGCTACCCGACGGGAGGACTGAGTGGCGCGAAGGATCTCGGCTTCGGTCTTAACCGGCTTGAGTGGTTGGGCGGCGAGGGCTTCGAGGGCAGATCGTGCCGCAGGTGCTGGGGGCTGATTTACTTTGGCGTAGGCCCCGGCACGGCCACGGGGCCCGGTGATGGGGTCGCCCGGAAGAACAATGCCCACCAGACCGGCCTTAAAAATGGTCCAGCGTTGGTCCAGCTCTTCGAGCTTCTGGTTGGCAGCAGCCAGCTTTTTAACCATCGCATCGTCGAGGACACGCCCCGCCTCCGTCATCGCGGAGGTGGTTTTTTCCAGCCCAGCCGCGCCTAGTTCTTTGAGTGCGGCGAGGAGCTTGCCTGTACCCCGCCCAAGGATGGCTGTGGCGGCGGCCGCAGCTTCGGCACTGCCTGCATGCGCCGCCAAGGCGGCACCAACGCGGGCCAGTGCTTCGTCGGGAGCGAGCCCACGAAGCGTTTCAACCGACAGACCCAGCGATGAAAACGCCGTGATGAGCGGCTGACTCCCGGAGGCCGCCCCTGCCAGTGCCAGGCTGAGGCGTTGCATTGTCTGCGCGACTTGCGGGGCCTTGATACCGGCGTCGCCGAAATGGGCGTTGAGAGCCTGTAAATTGGAGGCAGACACACCGAGCTGCTCGGAGACATCCTGGAGGTTATCGGCGAACTGGAGCGAGGCGTGAAACTGGTTGGCGGCATAAGCGGCAGCTGTGAGCCCCACGCCCACGGCGGCAGCGGAGCCGTTGAGCATGTTCATCGCCGTTCCCACGACAGGGATGGACTTAAACACATCGCCCACAGCCTCGCTGACCTTACCCATGCCGCCAATGCTGGCGAGCTGACTACGCACCAGCCCGAGGTTCTTTTCGACCTTCTGCAAGGCTTCGGCACCCCCTGTGCCAAGGGTGCGCAGTTGCACGATATTCTTGGCAAACTGAGACTCCATGGCACGCAGTTGCTCCAGCTGCGTGGCGACGCCGATCTTGATTTGGAGGTCTACTTGGCTCATGGTGTGGGAATGAAGGCGCTGCTAATCCTGTTTTTTTTCGGGGGGATTATAGCGTCGTTGATGGTGCGTGATGTGCTGCCGGTGATGCTGGCCTGCGGCCTGTGCCTGGCGGTGCTTTGGGTGGGAGATAAGGCGACCGCCAAACAGCGGCGTGCGGAGTGTGAGCGGGTGCGGGCTTCGCAGGGACTTGGACCTAGCGGGTTGAACTAGAGGCTTCAGCGCTGAACTGTTCGGCTAGCTTCGTGGCCCCATCGCCGCCGTTGAAACCGTGGTTCACGCAGAGCAGCAGCTGCAGGTTTTGTTCAGCCCGGAGGCGATGATGTTCGGCAAGGATCGCCATCAGATGATCGGGGCAGAGGTCGAGGACTCGCTCGCGGCATCCACCTTCGACTCCGAGGGCGCAGGCACGGGCAACAAGGCGGGCAAGTTCATCCCAGCCGAGACCGCGATCACGCTCAGGATCTGAACCTCTTGAATGAAGGGCATGAGCAGGGCGGCGAGCCGGGGATCGCCCTTCGCGATCTCGGTCGCCGCTGGAAAATTTAGCTCGATGATCTTCTTGTGCAGTTCGCCAAACGCGGCCGGTGTGAGCGTATCGACCCAGTCGGCGCTCTTACCCGTGGCCAAAACAACCAGCCCGACGCCATCGGTGGCAGCGAGTTTTTGGGCGAACAGATAGAGGTTGCGAATCGAGAGGCGCCCGAGGGCGAGCTGTTCGTGGGTGCCGTCGGTCTTCGCGACGGTGAAGGGCGTGTGGTTGAGCAGGGACATGGTGGATGGGTTGCGCCCCACGGTTTATTCGCGGGGCGCAGTTGGGTTGAGTTCCTCGGCTTAGCTGCGGACGAAGAGGCTGCCCGAGACGTCGAGGATCGTGACCATGAGGCTCACTTCAGCGGCGCTCTTGCCGTCCTGCGCATTCAGGCCGTTGCCGTCGAGGATGACCTCGCAGTTGAAGTCGACATAATCGAGGAACACTTTGTTGGTGCTGTCGCGGTCGAAGAAGGCCAAGCGGCCGTAACCACGGCGGATGGCCGTCTGCATCGGGTTGAGCTGAGTCATCGCCAAGTTCGACGGATCGGCGGTGATGGCCGAGGCGGTGATCGTGGGCGTGCGGCTCACCGCTTGCGACGTGAGGAAACGCACGCGGCCAAGGTCGCGGTCCACCACGAAGTCGGTGTTTTCCGTGAGGGTCGTGATGGTCAACGCGGTGACGTTACGCACCGAGACGCCGCCTGCAGTGCGCAGCTGGTACCAGCGACCGATCACGGCGGGGGCGACGCTGAAGTCGAGCGGCTGACCGGCGGTGGCGGTCAGGGCGGCTTGTAAGAAGTCGCCGACGATGTTGGCGTTAAAAGCGTAGGCCAGCTTGTAGGGGTCGGCCTCGTTGCTCTTCAACTTAAACGACAGCTTGGTGAGGGTGGGCTCGTTGGAGATCTGGCGACGGATGCCGCGTACGGAGACGATGCGACCCTCGGTTTCGACGGTGGAGTCGACATCGACGACGGTCATGTTACCGAAATCGCGGAACGGGAAGGAAACACCGCCAGCGAGGGCAGCGGAGGTGGCATTTTCCGCGAAGGCGAACTCGGCGGTGGTGCCGATTACCATGCTGCGGATGTTTTGGAGGTTGGAATTAACGGCCATTGGAGGAGGTGTGCTTTAGGTTTGGTTTTTGCTAATCAGACGGAAAAGGGGAGGACGGTGCGCACGAGCAGGTGATGCACGACGACGCCGTCGGGCGCGTCGGTGGCGAGCTCGTGCCCGGTCACACGGATGAGGGGCGTGGAGCGCTGGCCGAAGGCGACGGGCTGGTTGTGGAGGGCGGCGATGGCGGTGGAGACGGCGTCGAGGGTATTGCGGTCGGTCTTGAGCAGCGGGGCGTGGATAACGGCAACGGTGAGCTCTTCCTGGAAGACGAGGGGCATGGGCTGGCTCCAGCCGGCTTGATCGAGGTTTTGAGCGGTGCCGCGTGCGGTGGTGACTACGATGCCGAAGCCGATGTTGAGCAGGGTGGTTTCGATCTGCTGCGGCAGGTCGCCGAGCTTTTCGGTGAGGATCGTGTCGGTCGGGAAAGCGACGGCAAGCAGCGCGGCGAGGCGGGACTGGAGATCGATGAAGGCGTTGGGCATTTTTAAAAAATCAGCGCTGGCGCTGGACGAAGGAGCGTGCGGCGGTGAGGACGGCTTGGCTGGTGAGTGCGGGCGGTGGCAGGGCCGAAGGATCGGCCTTCACCGTGACCGAGCGCACGAGCTTGTAGAAATTGACGAGCTTCCCGCCTTCTTCGCGGCCAAGCAGGAGCGTGCCGCGTTTGGAGCGGTACGGGAACAGCCCCTCGATTAATCCCGACGACGGGCGCACGCCGTAGGCTTCGGCACGCAGGGGAATGGCGAGGAACTTTTTCTCCTTGGGCCGGATGGTGCCGCCGTAGACTTGGGTGCGGATGCGCGGATCGGCGATCGTGACGGTCGCCGAGTCATCGGTGGCAAAGGCGAAGGCGGTGGCCTTGCGGATCTGCGCCCAGAAGTGCTGGCGCTTCCAGCCCCTGCGGTTGGGTTTTTCGGCATCCGCGATCTTGAACCATTCGCGGTATTCCTTTTCCACGGTGCGACCGAGGACGGACATGAGCGGGCGGCGTTGGCCGGGGCCGAGCGTGGTGGTGAGGCCACGCAGGAGCTGCGAGGCCTCGTCGGTGACGACTTTGACTTCGACGCTCATGGGCGGGCCTCCTGCTTTGCGGTTGCAATGGGCGTGCAGGCGGGTTGCTTGGCAGGTGCGCAGTCTGAGACGTGCAGGACGTAAAGCCTGGGGTGAAACGACATCGGGCACTGGCTGGCATGGGAGGCTCTCTTCACGGGGTGCCTCCTTCTTTTTTTACGTAGAGCGTGTGCAGGCGCATGTTGCCGGTGATGGGGGCGGGCTTCCAGGTGACCATGGCGAGTCTCCCGGCCAATTTTTTTTCAAAGATGAGGTCACCGGGTTGGTTGCCCGTGCGCACGACATCGGGCTCGCGCCACACGTGGGGGATGAGCTGGTAGTCTATGAGTGTGAGGGGGCGTTGGTCGCCTTGCGCTTCGCCCGCGCCATGCCGCGCCTGAGCATGGCGCAGGTGGTCGGCGTCGAGGTTGAGGACGGCTTCAGGGCGCAGTTCTACGCCGGCGGCGGCTGCTTGGGCGCGGGCTGCAGCGGTTGTCGTGCCGAGGTCGATGGACCACTTGACCCCAGGATCTGCGAGGGCGGCTTCGTAGAGCTTTACGATACGCTGGCCTTGCCAGACGACTTTACCGTCGCGCCCCACATCGACTTGGTCGCCGAAGAGCTGCTTAAAGCCTTCCATGACGGCAGGGGTGGCCTTGGGGATCGAGGCTTCTAGGGCGTGGTTGAAATCGAGATCCGGCGGGCGCACCAAGTCATCGGGGCCGAGCAGGCCCATGGCTTCGGCCTCGTCGCGGGCGATGTCTTCCAAGCCCATGCCACTGCCAAAGTCGAAGGGCGGCCACGGGCGGCCAAAGCGGCTGATCTTGGTCCATAACGGATCATCCTTGAGCGCAACCATACGACCGCCGAAAAACTCGCCTCCAGCCTCAGCCCAGCGCTCGGCCCAATCGCGCGGATCTTCACGGTCTTCGATGCGCACGAGTTCCTGCGCGGGGAAAGCGTCCAGGATGGCGGGGGCATTGCCGGCATCCCAGCGTGCGTATTCTAAGGCATCTTCGGTCTGGAAGTCGTAGATGGTTTCTAGGCGGCGGCGGCTCACGAGGTCGGTCAATTCACCGCTGTCGCCCTCGGGCGCACCAAGGGCCTGGCGGATCGTGGCGACGAATTTAGACCGGTCCATCGTGGTGGTGCCGGATTGGTCGAGGGCTTGGCGAATGCCGTCCTGAAGGAGCGCGATCGTACGGGCCTGTTCCACTCCAGCGCTGAAGAATGCGCGGTCACGGTGTCCGAGCTGCAGCTGAGCCCACTCAGCCGAGCGCAGCGGCGAGGCGACCGGAGTCTTGGACTCCAGACGACGCACGGCGGCGGGCAGCGGTTGAGTGGTGAGGGTGGGCATGATCAGAGGCCAGCTTGCTGGCTGCGGGTGGTGGTGCGTTCGCGGCCCGACCAGCTTGGGGAGGGCGTGCTGGTGGCCTCGGTGGTGGGTACGGCCGGGGTGACGACGAAGAACTTGCCAGAGGCAACGTCGCGCAGGAGCGCGAGGGCGTTGGCGTTGGCCGAGCGGCGATCCTCAGTGAGGAGCGACGACACGGGCAGGCGCGTGGCCAATTCGAAGCGGATGCGGGTGATGGCCGGGCCGAGAAGCTCGTCGGGGATCGTCTCACCGCTGCCCAGGGTATTGCCCGCACAGCCGCGCACGTAGCCGCGCACCTCGCGCACGATTTGCGAGGTGATCTCGGGCAGCGGGTTGATCTGCCCCGAGCCGAGGGCTGCGGTTTTAAGCGCAGTTAGCTCCGGGCCAGAGAGCTTGGTGAGGACGTTGGCCTCGGTGAGTGTGATCCAGGACATGGGTTTTCGAAGGGTCGTGAGTTCTAGGGAGCCGCCCCGCTGGTGCGGGGAGGCTCGAAGAAACCACCACGCGGGGCTTTAGGTTGGCGTGAGGCGGCGGGCGCTGATCGTGCTGGTCACGCGGATGTCGCGGGCCCAGTCGAGGGCGAGGATGTCCGAGCGGTTGCTCTCGGAGCGGTACTTGCGCACCGAGTCGATGCCTGCGCCGGGCGTGACGAAGGTTTTGGCAAACGATGCGTCGAACTGGTCGGGGTTGGGCGAGGAGTAGAACACCCACACGTTGCTCGCGAGCATGTTGGCGGTGGCCTTCGTGGTGCCGGGCTTGTTGCTATCGCGGATCGCGGTGGTGACACCGACCTTGATCGCGGGGTTGAGCAGGATGCCAGCGGCAGCATCAGAACTCACGTTGACGGCAGCAGCGTTGGGGAAGCGGCCGAGGACGGCGTTGCTGTTGCGGAACCAGCGCCAAGCGGTGAGGCCGAACACGATGTGGGTCGGGAACTGGCCGATGTCGTCGGCGATGTTCTGGATCTGCGTGTCGAGGTCGGAGACCGGATTGCCGGAAGCAGGAACCGACCAAGCCGGGGTCGCATCGGCCGAGCGGGCGGCGTTAAGCGCGGTGACCACATCGTTGATGTGCGAGACGGCAGCACTGGTGAGCAGCGTCTTGGTCTTGGCGCTCTCCAGCAGAGCTTCGAGACCGCCAGCCGCTTTGCGCTCGTGGTCGTCGATGCCGATTTCAAGTGCCTGCGGTAGGCAGCTGTAGTCGCGATCGGTGGCGAGGAACTCCAGGCGCTTGGCGGTGCCGCCGATGGCGCGGGCCGTTTGCACAGTCTGGAAAGCGCTCTTGTCGGAGAACTCCTTGTACTTACCCGTGGCGCTGGCGACCTGGGTAAAGGGCGCGAGCCACTGGATGATGGGATCTTGGGCGGCGACGATCTCGGGGAAAATGCCGCGAGCGTAGTCGGTGAGGGTCGAAAGGACCGTGGAGGAGGCGAGTTGAGACATGGTGGTGAGTTCTGGGGTTAAGCGAGGGCGACAGTATCCAGCAGGATCGCGTCGATGAGTTCATTGGCCGCACCGGCTTCGAGGGCGCGGGCAACCTGCACGCGGGCGGTGCCGGTGCCTTGGTCGAGGCCCACGGTGCCGTCGGCACGCAGGGTGAGGAAGGAACCCACGACGATGGAGCCGGGGACGGAGTTGAGCTTAACCTTGGCGATTTTGCCGGAGCCGGAGAGCAGCACGGCGCTGCGGCCGACATTGGCGACGCCGCCGTCGAGGATCACGCCGAGGGGGAGCTGGCCGGTGGCAGCGCTGACAAGCTGGCCGGAGGCCTGAACAAAAAAGCCGCGCGAGAGGCTCTGATCTTGGGCACCATTGCTGATCGACAGAATGGGGACATCGAATACGAGTTTAGACATGGGAGGATTACGGGTTGGTGGTTAACGGAAAAGTTTACTCGACGAAGAGTGCGGGCTGCGCGGCGCGCACAGCGTGGAAGGCGATGTCGAAGGAGCAGCGATTGGCGGTCTGGTGATCATGGATCGCCTTGCGGCGCTTTTCGCCCAGGTCGCCGGTATCATCTGCGCCGGGGGTGAAGCTCGGGGCTTGCTTGCCGTTGCGATTATGCACGGGGGCGTAGCCGCTGCCCTGCTTGCCGAGGGCCGCAATGAAGGCGAGGCCCTCGGTGCGGTTCTTGGTGAGCAGCGCGGTGGCGGCCGTGCGGGCCTCGCCCTGAAGACCGGCGCGGTCGAGATCGTGACCGATCAGCTCGGTCTCAAGCGCGGTGATGCGATTGTGGGCGGTGCCGAGCGCGGTTTTGCGGCTCTCGACTTCGTTCATCTGGCTGGTGATGGCGGCTTGGATGGCCTCATCGGTGGAGTCGGGCGGGAGCCCGAGTTGGGTGAGCAGTGCGGCTTTGTAGTCCATGGTGTGGGAGGATTCAGGGGAAAGGCGGTTAGAAATGGGCACCATGCCCTTGAGGCGGGGATCGTTGGTGAGTGCGCCGCGCAGGAGCGCCACGGGGGTGACGCGTGCGCCGGGCGTGTAGTTGCCGGGGGCGAAGCCGAGCACGGGGCTAAACAAGCGGTAATCGCCTCCCTCCAGTGCGGCCTTGCCCGAGGCGGAAAACTTAACCCGGCCCCACAGGCCGTCATCGCGGGCGGCGACTTCCTCAATCCAGCCGGCAGCGCGCGTGGATTTGTCGGTGTCGTGGGAGAAATGATCAAAGTCGACAAGCAGGCCGGGGAAATTAACGGCGGCAGCGCTCTCGCGGAAGCGGGCGGCGAGCCCATCGGCAGCAGCGCGGTCGAGCACTTGCACGATGGCGACCTCGCGGCCGCCCGGCAGCTGCATGGGGGCGGGCTGTTCGCCGTAGGGC
Source organism: Opitutus sp. (assembly GCA_024998815.1). Lineage (NCBI taxonomy): Bacteria > Pseudomonadati > Verrucomicrobiota > Opitutia > Opitutales > Opitutaceae > Opitutus > Opitutus sp. The sequence continues at coordinate 1,568,260 of JACEUQ010000001.1, read as the reverse complement.
GCGAGGTGCACCCAGCCGTCGGCAGGGAGCGTGAACGCGGCGTCGCCGGAGCGGTTGAGCGTGATGGGCAGACTGGTGGTGTGCATGGGTTAGCGGTTTGGGGTTGAGGTGGCCTCTGCGCCCGCGCCGCCCAGCGCAGTGCCGAGGATTTCTTCAAAAACCTTGGTGGTCGCGCTGTCGGCCCCCTGCTTCTTCACGAGCGAGGGCAGTTGCGTGCGGATCTCGGCTGCGGCAGCGCGGAAGGCAGCGTCGTCCTCTTTAGCCAGCGCGTCCTTTAGCGCGGCGTGGAGCGGGGCGAGGTCGGCTTGGATCGCCTTGGTGAGTTTGTCGAGAGAGGCGCGGCGCAGGGTCTCAGCCTCGGCAGAGGCCGAGGAGGCGCGGTTAAAGGCAGCACCACCACCGAAGCCTTGCGCGGCGGGCACGGGAGCGGCGGTGAGTTTAAAGCCGGTCTTTTCGGAGAGCTCGGCGGCATCTAGGCGGAAACCCGCCTGCGTGGCTTTGACGGCGTGATCAAGCAGTTGGCCCACGTCGGTCTGGTCCTTGGCGGCGAGTTCAAAATAAGCGAGCGGGCGCACCCCGGAGGCAAGGCCGAGGATCGAACGGTCGAGCTGGCGCTGAAAGATTTCGCTGATCTCACCGGCTTCGGCCTGGGCGAGCTCGGCGAACGTGTCGGCATGCACCTCTCGCTCTGGCCGCCACCGAGACCAGTGGGGCCGTTGAGCATGGTGAGCTTGCCGCTGGTGCCAGCGAGCACGAGCTGGGCATCCTGGTAATCGAGGTGCTGCTGAAACGGGTTCACCCCGCGCGCCCCGCTGGTGACGGTCTGGATCTTGGCCCCATTGGGCAGGGCACCGCGCATGTCACCCACGACGGCCTCGGCGAGAGATTGATACTCGGCCTCCTTTTCAGGCGGCACCTGCGCGGGCATTTCCACGAAAAGCGGGTCGATGCCGTACACTTCGATGAAGGCGTCCCAGTCTTTCTGCGAAAGATTTTTGCGCAAAAAACAGATCAGGCCGAGTTCGTTGATGGGGTCTTCGATCTCGCGGATGAGGAAGTGCGAGCTGTCAATGGGCGTGCCGCTCACGGTGCCGCTCGATGCTTTTTCGTTGTACACCCACGGGCCGTAGACGGTGTCGCGGGCGATGAACCACTGTTCGACGGGCTCCAGCCGCACCAGGGCAGCAGCGGGGTTATCGCCTTCGTAGCGCTTTTCTAGGTGAGCGTAACCACGAAACGAGGCGAGGCCGAGGAAGCGAATGGCCTCACGCAGATTGTCGATGCGGTCGTAAGCGGCGCGGAGTTTGGCGGCCTGCGCCTTGGCGGCAGGCGAATCGTCCACAGTCTTAATGTCCCAGTCGAGTTTGCCGAGGGCAGAGAGGCGCAGGTGTTTGAGCGCACGCAGGGTCGCCTCGCGCTTTTCGATGAAGCGGTAAGTCCACTGGAGTTCGGCGTAGGCCCCGCGCTCGCCCTCTTCGAGCAGCGACACGGCGCGCTGGAATGTGAGCGAACGAAGCGGGTTAAAATGGGCACGCCACTTGGCAGCGACCTTGAGTTGGCGGGGAATACTCATGAGCGGACCTCCAGAACCCGCGCTGCAATGCCCCTGCAATTCGATGCAAGACGGGTATCGGCCCCAAAACGGGTCAAGGTAGCACCCCAGGGCTTAAAACGGCTTAAAACGCGGGTTTTCATTTAGGCGATCAGTTGACGGTCACGGCGGGCGGCGAGGGCTCGGGCAGCCCGGTGTGGTTGGAAGCGGTGGAAGGATCCGGGGGTGGCGGGCGACTTTCCGGCATGCAGGGCGAGCGCCCACGCCCAGAACTCGTCGGCGTGGCCGCCGTCGGTGCGTTCGGCGAGGAAGCGGATATTGCCCGCTGCCGTGGTCTCTTTGCGAATGGCGCGGAAGGCGGCGACGACCTGTTTGTCGTCGGGGATGCGGGCGCTCTTGTCCTCGGCGGCAGCACGGGCGGGATAGGCCAGCTCCTCTTTGACCGGGCCGGTGAAGGTCACTGCCTCGACCTTGTAGTCGCCGAAGCGCTTCTGCGCACGCTCGACGAGCTGGCGGCCGATGCCGGTGTTGTCGATGCAGGCGCGGCGCAGCATGGGCAAGGCGAGCAGCTCGTAGAGAGCGGCCTCCTGCGACTCGAAGGTCGCATTTTGAAGGCGCACCAGTTTGCGGGTGAGGTTCATCCCGCCCACGCGCTCGTTGACCCAGAAGCAGGTCAAGTCCTTCACTCGGCCAATGTCGCCGCCGAGGTAGAGCTCGTTTTTGCAGGCGGCGAGTTGCGCGAGGGTGTACTCCCACTTTTCATCGGCCTTGTACTTGATGCCGTCGATGAGTTCGTAGGTGAGGAACGCGCCCGCATCATCGGCAGGGATACACATGTACTCCTGCAGGAACGATTCCTCGTCGGTGCAGCCGGAGCGGATAAAATCGTAGTAAGCGGCCTCGTCCATGTCCTGCCGGGGATCGTCGGGCGGGAGCTTGGCTTGCAGCTTGGCGAGGAAGCCGGCGTCGAGCGCGTCTTTGAGGGTGACCGTGTGCAGGGAGAAACCCTTGGGGTTGCCCTTGTGCTTAATCTCCTGGACGAGCTGGTTGAAGAAATTGGCCGAGCCACGGTGCGTGCTGATGATTTCCATCGAGCCGCCCCACGTGATACCGGGATAGGCGATCGCGTAGAGCTTGCGCGGATCGGGGTGCAGGGCGAACTCGTCGAGAATACGGTCGCCGCGTTTCCCCGCCTGCGCGTCGGGGTTGGACGACATCGAATTGATCCGGGCCCCGCTGGCGAACTGGAGCACGTAAGCGCTGATGGCGCGCTCGGGGTCGATCACCTGCGAGCCGAGATCCTGCGCCGCCGTGTTAAGAATACCGGCAAAGCTATTGCAGTCCTCCTTAAACAGACGGGCCTGCAAGTCGTCGCGGCTGCTGATCCATGCGTCTTGGCGCGCACCCTCGCCGCTTTTTTCGCGGACGAGCCGGTAGGCAGACGACCAGGACAAGCCGATCTGGCGGCTCTTTTCCATCAGCTTGAGGCGCGACCCGTCTTTGATCCAGCGGGCTTGGTAGCCGAGGAAGAAGGCGGAGGCGTCCGCTGGCTTGGCCTTGGATTTGACGGGGCGGGCCATTAGAGGAGGCGGAGCTGTTCTTCGATCAGCTCCAGCGTGGTCTTGTTGAGGCCGCCCTTGCTCTTAGCCTTTTCCAGCGAAGCGCGCGCGGCGCTGATCTTGTCCTCGTACTGGCGCAGCTTTAAATTGAGGGAGCTTTCGTTGAGGGTCACCTCGCGCTCTTTGAGGCGGAGCTTGGCGCTGTCGCCGATGATGCCAGCGAGGGTGGCGAGGGCGTTGACGTCGGCCCCTTGGGTGCGGGCCATGATGTAGGCGCGCTCCTGGATGAGCGCGAGGGTGGCTGCGTCATAGTTGCCTTGGGCTTTGGACTCGGCTTTGACCTGCTCGGCAAACTGGCGGGCGGTGGCCGCATTCTGCGACCAGCTGTGGATGCTGTACCAGTTGCACAAGGCACCATCGGAGACAGTTACGCCGTGCTCGGCTTTGAGCCAGGCGGCGACGTCCTTGTAACTCTCGTTGGCCTCACCGAGCCGACGCGCCACCTCGGCGCGGATCTCGGGGGCGAGACCGGCTACCTTGGAGTCGGAGCGGGGCTTTTTGGTGGAGGTCATCGGGTCGGAGGGAGGACGGGGGACGGAGGGCGGATTAAAAGAGGGGGCAGTCGGGCGGCAGCTTGGTTATCGCTTTCGCGGGTTAGAAACGGGACCCCGCGCCGGTCTATGACTACCGGAACCGTCCGACTGGTTGTTTGCCCTGCGCATGGCGGCGCAGGAAGGTGGGTGTTATTTCTTGAGAACGAGTTCTCCGGCCGTGGTGATCGTCCACTGGCGCAGGCTGCGGTCGTCGGCATCAAGCGGGCTTGGGGTGAAGGCGATCAGCTCGTGATCGCGTAGCCAGGTGAGCTCTTCGACGACATCAGCCAGTGCGGTGGCGGGCAGGCTGAGCTTGATGAGCTGGTGCAGGCCGGAGGGCGTGAGGCCCGAGCCGTAGGTTTTCAGCTCGTTGAGGATGGCGCGGCGGATGACGAGTGGGCTCATGATTTCTTTTGTTCGCTGATTAGTTTGATGATGCGGTCCACGGTCTTCTCTGAGGTCTGATCGATCTTGTCGTAGAGGCGGATGACGCGGGCCTCACCGGCCTCTTCGATCTTATCGAGGCGGGCACCGATGTCCTCGGAGTGCTTTTCAAATTCCTCGCGGGTGACGAACTGGCGATGGAGCGCGGGGTTGGTCCTCAAGTTCGAGTAGATGACGCTCCCGCTCACCAGCAGCGATAGGATGATGATCACCACCCAGCCAATGGAGCTGGATGAGTTGGGATCGGGGAGTACTTCAGCGAGGAGGGGGATCATTGCGTGTCGTTGCGTGCCTGGGCGAGGGCGGCGGCGGTGTTTAAAAGTTCGGTTTCGAGGTCTTCGTAAGCGGCAGCGCTGTGCCAGACTTCATCCACCTGCGGGGTGTAGATCCCCGCTTGGGTTTGCACCGGTTGCCCCGCCTTGAGCTGGAGCACGCGCGGCTGGTAGAGCTGCCACGATGCCTTGGGCGCGGAGGACACGCTCGCGCAGCCGGTCAGCAGCGCGGTTGTTATCATCGTCGCCACGACGACGCAGGATGCTGATTTGTACTTCATCGGCGGCGATGTCGGCTTCGATGCGGCGTTGGAGATCGTAGCTCGCACTCACCCCCTTGAGCTGGAGCCAGAGACGCAGGGCCTCGGCCAAGGCGGTGAGCAGTGCGAGCATGGGTAGAGCTTAGGCGTTATGAGCGGGAAGCTCGGGGCTGGGAGCAGCAGGAACGGCAACGGCCTGGGCTTTCTTGGCCGCCTGGAACTCGTCGACCGCGCCCCAGAGCGCGCCGATAGCACTGACGAGGGCCGGGATGACGATGGAGAGCGTCTCACCGGATAGGAGGCCTTTGCCGACCAGAAAACCGCCACCAAAGGTCATGGCGTGGCGAATGAGAGAGAGGATGGTGTCTTTTTGCATAGTAGTGAGTAGCGGGTAGTGAGTAGCCGGATTCGGAGTTAGGAGCGGTCCGATCAAAGCAGAGAGCACGAGGGCTTGGTGATGGGGGCGAGACGCTCGCAGACGTAGTCGCAGCCGAACTTTTCGCAGGCGGCACCGTGGGCAGGTGTGTGGGCACCGGCCGGGGTCTTGGGCAGGCCTTGCTGGCCGATCTGCGGGTTGAGCGGGGCGGAGGCAGCGGGCTTGATCGCTACCAGGAAGGCCCCGGTAATCCGGTCCCACATGGCGGGCGTGGCGGTGATCGTTCCGGCCTGCCCCGCTCCGAAAACAACGTCGAGCTGCACGAGTCCGTCTTTGCGACGGACGGGATTCGTGAAGCCGAAGATTTGAATGGAGCGGTTCATGCGTGGGGCTCCTGGTCCGGGATCGGTGCGCCTTGCGGCGACACCCGAGCCCGTACAGTTTCGTGGGTTGTATGACTACCACTCCGAAAATTAACGGGGGGGCCACTGGCCTGCCCTTCGCACTCGATCTCGACCGGCTGTTTGGCGACTTGCCCTCCTTGCACCTGCCGGATTTTGAGCTGCCTACTATTGTTTCCCCCGGCGAGATCGCGGCTGAAACTTTGCGCAGCGAGATCAACTCCATCGCCACCCGTGCCGGTGATCAGTTTCACGTATTGGCCACGCTTCAGGGGGGGGCTTTTGTGGCTGGTGAAATCGCCGTTCTCGATGGTGGCTTGATTGCTTTTCGAGGGCATCACATGGGGCAAGCTGCCACCATGCTGTTGCACCATACCCAAGTGAATGTGACCGTGGTCACACTGCCCAGAGTTCCCACGGAGAGCCGCAAGATCACCGGCTTCGGGGGCCAAACCGCGCAGGGATAAGGTGGGATAGTGCGAGTGAATCACGCGCACACTCCCTCACGCCCCGTGCTTGTGCGGCGGGGCGATTGCTGCTGGGTTGAACTGATCGGGTGAGCTGGCATCGATTGGATGCCACCACCTTAAACGAAGCGCCGAGACTCGTCTTTACCACGGTTCACCGGGCTCAATCAGTTCTCCACTAAAGTAGACAAGTTCATGCGGTGGACTTTTGATTTGGTGGAATTCTGACCCGCTTTACCTAGGTAACTGGGCACAAAAAAGCCCTGCTCGGGTGGGAGCGGGGTAAAAAAAGACCGTTAGCGGTTAAACCGGTGGAGGTGTTTTACCTTGGCGGTGTTTATAGATTGCCGTGCCAAGGAGCCCGCCAAGTGCACCTAGAAATAAGGTGAAACCAGCCAGCGTTTTGTCGTGGTAAACCAGCCAGGCACCCAAAAATAATCCGGCGATAGCCAAGCCGCCCCCCATGACCAAACCAACCATCTGAAGCCAATATACCCAGCTTAGTTCATGCGCCTCATACCGGTGTCGGTGGGCCTGCTCGGCCTCGGCCATTTTTACGATGCGGTCGGCCAACCCTGAACTGGTCCTCTCATAGGCCTCAAGCAGATCGGGCGGCGGCAGCGGCCCGCTGAATGATTCAGCCCGAAAGGCCAGATTTGTCCCTAAGGCAGGCTGGGGTTTAACGACGGGCGGCGCGGGCGATTTCTTCAAATTCGAGCTGCTGGGCGATACGGGGAGATCCATTTGGAAGAGGGGTGGCCTGCATCGCTTGACTGATATCCCAGCCGACTCGGCGGAAATCATTGCCGATCGAATCAAGCGGGCTCGTTGCATGCACGACCGGAACCGAAGGGGCCAATAAGGAACCGGCTCCGATGATGAGATGATGAATGCTTCTACGGAAAGTCATTGTGGCTTTTGGGAATATCGGCCCGCCGCTCGTGTCCATCAACTCGAAATCTGATTTTTAAAAATATCGGTTGACCAGGCATAAAAAACCTCGGCTCGCGAGGAGCGCAGCACGCAAAAAAACTTCAACTCATTTTAGGGTGGGTACGGTTCAGGGCGTTTGCCGTGCTAAAATGAGACGTGCCCATTGCTGCGAAGCCCAAACGAAAAAGACCCGATGCCGAGGGGCAATTGATCTTCCGTTTTAACGTGGAGAAGGAAACCGAGATCGAGGCACTGCGGGCTGAATTGTTCCGGCTTCAGGATGAACTGCGCGAGATCGGGACGATCTCCTATGATCTCGTTAGGCGGATCGAGCTGAACCTTTACTTGAGTCGAAAGGTCGCCTCTGCGCAGCCCGTGCCAGGATTTCCTCTGTGAGCCTGCGTCCCTCGGCCCGCGACTCAGGGGTATCGAACATGCTCGGTGGGCGCACCGGCTCTCGGTCGATCTGATCGGCTATCGCCACCAGCGCTGCAGCCTGTGCAAACAAGGCAGCAGCCTGCGCACGCAGCGCATCGGCTGCTTGGTTCATGGCCGGGTGTTCGTTCTGGCGCGCCACGGGTATTACGGGTGGTGGGGCGGATTTAACGGGAGCGGCTACGACCGGCGCGACTACCGGTTCCTGTCCTAGTAAAACACGCGAATCGTCGAGCAAATCCTCCACGGTGATACCGAAGTAATCGGCTATCTGAGCCGAAACAGCAGGTCGAGGCAACCCCCCCCTGCGTTTCCACTGAGCGATGGCACTTGGATCAAACCCAATATCAAGAGCTACCGCCCGTGGAGATACCCCACGCCGGGTGCAGAGTGTCACTAATTTTTCGATGAATGTCATTAAATGTCACAATAACCGCTTGACGTGATGACAAGTGGTGACTGATGGTGACGCCATGGTTAAAGTAACTAACTCAAGGAACAAGTTCCATCAGCGCAGCCGACGCGAGCAATTAAGGATTCGCGCCGGGCTGATGATGGTGGGGCATTCCATCAAATCGTTCGCCGCGCACCACGGGGTATCCGACGTCCTTGTTAGCCGCCTGATCACTGGGGTGCGCCCCGGCGTACGCGGTAAGTCCGCCAAACTGAAACAACAACTCGAACAGCTCGCCGCATGAAAATCTATATTGAAGTGCTCAACAGCATCGGGGCCTACGCTCGTATCGGCACCTTCTTTGAAGCTCTTGAGCGCATAGCCAAGCAGCGCGGAGTTGATCTCAACTCGGTCATTCGTGGGACCTACGTCGGACCTGCGACGGTGAAGCGCTGGAAATCGGGCGGCGTGCCGCCACGCACAACTCTGCGCGTATGCGCCCGCGCCCTAGGGCTACCCGATGAGACGTTCTTTTTCTACCGCAACGCCATCAAACCCGCCGCCTGAACGCCATGAAGACACTACGCAAGATCACCAACCTCGACTTCTATCGCGACGAGCCACGAGCGCATCTGTTTGAGGCTCTAGCCTACCGCTACTGCGAGCGCGCGGCTGCCAAAGGTCGTTGTTCCAAGCTCCAGCGTTCGTTCATGCGCCGTGAAATGCGTGAGGCTGCTCTCCGCGCGGTAAAAGCAGTCCGCCTCACGCTCGTCCGCGATCAACGCTTCGCCGCCTGAGCGCTCACCTGCCCGTAACCCGAATTCATGACCGAGCAGCTCCAGTTTTTCTCTAGCTTAGACTTCCCCGGTCGATCGACGCTGCTGCTGCGTGAGATCGGCGAAAAGATCGGCTGCTCGGTGCGCCACCTCTGCACCCAGGTCGAGGAGGGCAAGCTGGTCGTGATCAATATCGCCACGTTCAAAACCAACCGCCTCGCCGCCCGCGTGCCCATCGAGTGCTACCGGGACTACGTGCTCACCAACCTGAGCGGACCGGTAGACCTGCGCATGAAGTTTTTGGCGACCATGCCCGAGGCCACCCGCCAGCAGCTGTTTATCGAGGTTGCCCGCTCTTTCCCCGCCGCCGCCCGCAAGGGCCTGATGCACTCCCTCAACGAAGCCCTCCGATGAATCCCCTGCCTGAAATCCTGCTCACCTGCCCGCGCTGCCATACGCCCAAGTTCTCCGTGCGGGGTCTGCGGGCCCACGTCTGCCACGCGGATGGGGTCGCTGCCCGCATCCCGGTCGGAGTGATCCATGACCTGGAACACGTCGCCAAGTGCCGCATCGCCGCGGACTGCCTGGACGCCGCCCGAACAGAAGCGCGCGCCAAAACCAAACCTCACCACTCTCCCATGTCCAAAAAAGAAACACAACTCGTCCCCGTCATCCGCTCGTTCACCGAGCTCGAACTCACCGGCACGCCTACGGGCGGCGCAGATGCCGTTATCGGCGCAAAACTGACCGAGCTTTATAACGATGCGCAGGCCGCCGAACTCGCCATCCTGCGATTCGGTGCCGCCTTCTGGGCGGTCGAACAAACAATCCGCGCCACGTGTGGCGCGGTTTCTGGAGGACGTGGAAATGAGGGCGGTTTCAAGCTCTGGATGCGTTCGCACGCACCTGAAATTGCAGAGACCACCGCCCGCCGTTACCGCGACATCGCGGAGGCCACGGCCCGCAAGTTCCAGATCGCCGACCCCGTGCGAGTGTTTTCCCTTCCCGCTTCGGAACTCGATCAAGACGATCAAGATAAGCGGGCTGCGGTGGTGGACTTCATCGCCAACAAGTCCATGCGCGGCTTGCAGTTAGAACTTGGTATCATCACGCCGAAACTGGGCGGCGCTCGCACGCCGGGAGAAAAGATCGCCTTGCCGGTCCTCACTGCCGAGCAGCTCGCCAATCAGACGAGCGACGAAGTGGGTCAGGCGATCGAACGGATCGAGTCGCTGCTGATCCAGCAAAACGTACTCCAGCACATGATCCGTCGCCCTGAATTTATCCGGGGTGTAGTCGAGGCGCTCAATAGCATCGCGACTAGGGTCGAGAAGGCCGCCAAACCGCTGCTGCAGGCTGCCTGATCTGCGGCTTTTCACCCGTCTCTTTCCGACACCCCCTAGCCCTTTAACCCGCCTCTGCCATGGTCGCTGATCTCTCCCTGCACACCACCTGCAACACCCTTGCCACCGTCCCGGTATTTGCCGTGCCGATGGCGGAGATGGAGGAGTTTACGGCCATTGCGGAGGTGTGGCGCACGGAGATGCTGTACACCCTGCGGGTGCTGGAGCGGTTGCATGAGCTCATCCCGAACGTTGGCAAAATGGCGGCGCTCGCGGAGGTGGCCAATTTGCACCGGCATGCGCTGCGGGGGCTTTCGGAGGTGTCGCTTGATCGCAAATACAAGGCGTATCTGGCCGGTGGCTGGCGCTCGCTGATCAAGGGTTACAAGGCGCAGAGTAAACAGCCAGCGGAGTTCGCACAGGAGGTGCGTCGTCGGTGTGAGCTTAACCACCGATCGCAGACGGAAGCGCTGGAACAATTGCGCGAGGCCTGGACACGGGGCGAGGTTGTGCCCGGCTGGGGGACGTGGATGGAACTCTATCTGGTCCGCTTCCCCGGTGCACCGTTACCCAAGGCATGGCCACGTGGATTTTATCCCCAGGGTTGGAGTCCGCGCAACTTACTCCGCTACGGCCCAAGCAAGGGGACCCGGTCACTGCTACAGCGTGGGGTTGCCGCCTCCAAAAAACACTTTCCCTGTGTGAAGCGCGACCCTTCGCAGTTACGCCCGCTGGAGTTGATCACGTTCGACGACTTTGAATTAGACTGCTACTGCATATTCCCGCCCAGCGCCGGTCATAAGGGCCAGATCGGGCGCATGGCTGGGCTGCTCGCAAAGGATGTAGGCACCCGAAAGAATCTGGTGTGGGGTCTGGGGCAGCGTTTGGAGCGCGAGGAGAAGCAGGCTGATGGCACAGTTAAAACAATCCGTACCGGCATCGCCCGCATCGACGTTCAGCTGCTGCTCTATTCTCTTTTCGAGAAGTACGGTCTGCCCGACTACCCGGTAACCATTTTGTGCGAAAACGCGGCGGCTTCGATTTCACCAGAGATGCAGTTGTGCATCGAGACGCTGTTTGAGGGTCGCGTTAAAATCGAGCGCACGGGGCTGATCGACAACAAGACGCTGACCAATGGGTTTGCCCAGGGCGGCGGTAAGCCATGGGAAAAGGGCTGGATCGAGAGCACGTTTAACCAGCTCTGGAACATGCTCGGCTCAATGAAGGGCTATAAGGGCAGCAACGAGCGGCTGAATGGGCCGGCTGAGTTGGAGAAGAAGTTGCAGTATACGCGCATGTTGATCGGCGTGGGTGAGCGCTCGCTCAACTTGCCACCCGAGGCCGTAGCACGCCTACGCCTGCCGTTCTCCTCACCCGATGAGGCCGTGGCAGCGTTCGAGGGCGTGATCGCACTTTCCGAACAGCGCACGAATCACAATTACATCGGGTTCCGCCGAGTTACCGAGTTTTTATTAGCAGAGGGTGAGGCTCCAGTTCCCTACGAGGCACTGGCTACTTTGCAGCCGGAGCAGTTCGGCGCAGTGGTGCCAGTCGAGCGCATGGAGAGCGTGGCAGAACGTTGGTCGGCCCTCTGCGTAGGGGTTAAATTTTCAGTGATCCCGCCCGTGGTGCTCGCGCTGCTGTTACTCACGCCCAAGCGGGTGACCTACCGTAACCACCAGGTCGCTTTTATCCATGATCGCACGGGCTATACCTACCTTGATGCTTCCGGCGATGTGCTGCGGGATCTGGCCGATGGCACGGAGCTGCTGGCCTATCTTAACCCAGCCACGCCTGAAATAATCCAAGTGGTGGCGACGGCAACGGGTCGCCATCTGGGGCAGCTGGTCCGGCTCGGCGGGACCAAGGGCGCAGTCGACATCCGCAACAAGGAGAAACTCAGTGAGGCGGCGGCACTCACGGCGACGGTCTTTAACCGGGCAGTAGGCGAACTGCGCGAGCGGCACGCTGGTGAGGATGCCGAACTCAAGGCCGACCGGGAGCACAACGATGCGATCATCGCCGCACATAAGATCGAGACGGCCGGGCTGACCAAGGCCGAGCGGATCGGCATGGCAGCGGGCGAAGTCGCCCAGCAGCAGGCCCAGCGTTTTTCCCAGGAAAAGGGCCTGCAACGGGCCAGTGACGAATCGGCCAGCCTGATCGACGAGCCGACCCCAGCCACCACCAGCACCACCCGCGCTCCGGCGATGAAGCCGCACAGCGTCACCCACCTTCCCAGCGAAGACCTCCTCTGAGGTTTTAGAGAACTAAAAAAACGCCTGCCACCGGCCGTTAGCGCGACCGGCGGCAGGCTCACCACAACGACAGCATAATCAGCAAAGAAAACACCTCATCCATCATGGCTATTAACGACACAACTCCCGCCGCACCGGCCCCGCAAGACGAACCCGCAGGCGGCAACGGCAACAACGCTCGCGCGTCCTGGAACATTTCCTTGGACGATCTCCAGAAGAACATTTCCCACGCCGCCGCCGAGGCGCAGGAGCTCCTCTCGTGGTGCTTCCTGTGGTGCATCGACGATATGCACCCGGTCTCGCTCGCCGAATTCGCGCTCCAGGTGCACTCGGACAAGACGACGATTTCCCGCATCATCCGGGGCACCTACATCCACCCGGAAACCAAGGTGCGCCTGCCGATCGGCGACAAGTTGGTGAAGGCGATGCGGACTTTCCGCGAGCTCTGCACCGAGGGTGCGCGGACGGCGCGTAAGGACTTCGTGCTGACGCCCACCGCGCGGCGGATGTTCACCGCCTGCGATCTGGCGCGTGAGTCGCGCTCGCCGGTGTTTTTAATCGGGCCGTCGCATATTGGGAAAACGTGGTCGCTGATCGAGTACAAGGAGCGCAACAACCATGGGCATACGGTCTACGTGCGCATGGCGGCGGCGTCCGGTTTGATGGGTATGGTGCGCGCGATCGCGGAGTCGCTGGGGATTTCGGATAAATCGGCTACCCCGGCGTTGGTGGGGCGGATAAAAACGGCGCTCAAAAAGCGGCCCAACACGCTGCTCATTTTCGACGAGCTCCACCAGCTGATGTACACGTACCGCAAGCAGAGCTTTTTTGCCTGCTTGGAGGTGCTGCGCGAAATCTATGACCACACCGAGGTGGGGATCGTGCTGTGCGGCACCGAGCTGCTGTTCAAGTCGATCAAGGATAACCGGAGCGATCTCGAACAGCTACTGCGCCGGGGCGTGCACCGGGTAGTTTTACCGGACCAGCCGAGTCGGGGCGATGTGGCGGCGATTTGCGAGCACCTCGGGCTCGACATGCCCGAGAAGGGTTTCTCCGTCACGGTCAAGGTGGGCGGGGTGAGCTTTACCGATGAGCCCTACGCCATCCTGAAGCAGATCGGCAAGGAGGAGGGGTTGAAGGCGATCACCGAGCGGCTGCGCTACGCGGCGAAGTTCGCGAAGAAGGGCGAGGAGTCGATCGCGTGGAGCCACTTCGTGCGCGCCCACCTGACGATCCGCCAGAACGCCACCAACGAGAACGACTGGAACTGAAGCCATGAGCCACAAAATCACCGATCGTCCGCTCAAGCGGGCCCGCAATGGCCATGGCTACCTCAGCATCTGCGACTACGTGGGTCGCTACCGCCGCCCGCGTACCTCGCTCACCAAAGGGGTGTCTCGACAGGTGCGTATCGATGGCTACGGCAACCCGACCGCCTTTTGGGTCGCCTCGATCATGGCGGCCGGCGTGGTGCGTGTGATCCAGTTTTCCATCCGTAAAAATGGCGAGGCCGGAGCCAAGCAACTGGCCACCCAATGCCGCCAGCGCTGGCTGGTTGAGTTGGGTGTGCTACGGCCCGAAGCCGTCGAGCTGAAGGAGGCTGCATGAACTACCACACCCACGCGCACCTGCCCTTGGACGACCGCCGCACGCCGTTTGCAGCGGCTTTGCAGACCCGCCGCCTGGCACTCGCAGCCATCACGGCGACAGGCCTAGTTCTGCTGATCCAACTCGCTGCCGTTCTCACATGAAAACGGACACGCCCACGATCACCTACCGCATCAGCGGAATCCTGCCCGGCCGCGATGTCATCCTGGAGAGCATCGGCGGTGACGAGATCGGCCGCTACACGCACCGGCTCGAATACCAGCCACGGCCGGATCCGGCGACGGCTCTCAGCTACCGCGCGGCCATCGCCGCAGCGTGCCACCAATACGGGGCCCCGATCATCGGTGCCCGTCACCTTTCAGAAACCAATTAAAACGCAGTTTTTATCCACTATGTCTACCGCTACCCAATCCAAATCATCCCGCATCCGCCTCACACGGCCCGTCGTCGATTCGCGCGCCGCCGCTGAATCTATTCTCGGTCAGATCACCGCCGCCAAGGCCGAGCAAAACGGCCTGCGCGCCGCGCTCGATTGCGAGCTTACCGCCGTCCGCCAACGCTTCGAAGGCGATATCGATTCGCTGGGCAAGGACATCGAGCAAAAGACCGGTCTTCTTCAGCAGTGGGCCGAGGCCTCGCCTGAAGAGTTTCCGGCGGGCAAGAAGTCCATCGAGTTTTTGCACGGGCGGATCGGTTTCCGCACCGGAACCCCGAAGCTCAAGACGCTCGCGGGGTGGACGTGGGATAAAGTCAAAGGCGTGCTCGATTCGACCTTCGTTCGTACCAAGAGCGAAACGGACAAGGAACTGCTCCTCGCCGCGTACTCGCGCGGAGAGATTACGGCTGCGGTGCTGCGCACGGTGGGTGTGCAGGTTGTCCAGGATGAAGCGTTTTTCGTCGAGCCGAAGATCGAGGAGGGGGCGGTATGAGCGAGCCTAAGGCCAACTTCCCAAAGGGGAAAACGGTTGATACCATCCCGTCTACAAAGGCGCTTTGCTGCTTCAAAGAACCTGAAGCAGTCATCACGATCACTCACAAAGATGGGGCTTTAAACGTGAAAGTGAATTTCACGCCATCGGCTCCTTCGACTGGCGAGTTACATCCGGCGCACGCAGGTGCGGTCGCTATGATCCGGGCGTTTACCGAAAAGCAGAAGGAGGGTGCATGAAAAACCACGTGATCATGTTCGCGGCGGAGTTTGCCCCCGCCATCCTGGCTAAGACTAAGAAGCAGACGATACGCCGTGATCGGAAAGCCGTGATCTACGTCGGCGATTGTTTGGAACTGCGTCAGTGGGAGGCTCAAGCCTACCGCTCGAAGCAAGTGGGGATCGACGCGGTGCTGTGCACCAAAGCAGCACCGATCGAGGTCACCGAGGAGGGCGCGAAGGTCGCCGGAAATACGCAGAACCTGCTCGGGCTGGAACTGCTGGCGCGTGAGGACGGTTTTACCAGCTGGGCCGCAATGCAGGACTGGTTCCGGGCCAACTACGGGCTCCCGTTTAAGGGGATCCTGATCGGCTGGTAGTTTTTAAAAACGAACACGATGAATCCCGCCCAGCAGAGCCTGTATTTCCGTGAGTGGGGCGCGTGCCGTAAGGCGCTCGCCGAGCTGGGGCGTGCCCATGATGACGCGGTGCGCAAGGTGTTGCAGAAAGAGGCGCTGGGCGGGGCGGTGAAGTCGTCGAAGGTGCTGACAAATGGTGAACTGACCAAGGTGCTGGCGAAGTTCCGCACCTGGTCGGAGCCGGGTAATCTGAAGGCTCAGATGCACGCCGAGGAGGAGCCGGAGCAGCGGATCGCTGCTTACCGAGCTCGCGTGGAGGTGCTCGCACCGTTGTGCGGCATCAAGGACGGACGGCGTGGGGTCGAGGGTTACTACTGGAAATTTTTGGCGAACAAGAAGCTCTGCCAGCTGGGCGCGGACACGTTGCGCAAGCTGGTTTTCGTAATGGAAAAGCGCGCCAAGGAGCTGGCCGCCAAGGCCGAGGCTGGGGATGACGGCGATCCATTTTAAGGATGAGCGCGCCCACTATCACTGCCGCCGATGTAAAGCGCTTGGTCGAGGTGCTCGACGGCGCGACCGGCTGGATGATCGCTGCCGAGGTCGCGGTGGCGTTATGGTCGCGGGACAGCGAGGCCAATAAGCGCCGTGTCCGGGCCATCGCCAGCGCCGCCGGTGCGGGCGTGGTGAGTTATCCTGGAAGTCCGGGGTATAAACTGTGGACGCGCTGCACCGTGGATGAGCTCCACGCCTGCGTTGCGGCTTATACGTCACAGGCCGACGAAATGCGGCGGCGGCGGGATCTATATAGGATGCGCCTGCACCGGCAATATCCGGCGAATTTTGATCGGCCAGCACCAGAGCTGAAACCGAGTCAGGGACAGATCACTTTTCTCTAAAATGACACCCTTGGAAGAAACTGCGTTCCACGAGGGCAAGCTCGCTCGCTTGATGGATGAACGCGACTTGGTCGGCAAAGCTCGGTCCGTGTGCCCATATCGGGCGGTTGAGCGGGTGCGGGCGTGGAATCAGGGCTACCTTAAACAAATGACGGTCAGCCAGCCCAAGCCGGTGGATCCGGAGGCCGATCAGCGGCGGGCGGACTTCGTTTCAGCCATTGACCAGTGGATCGCCCGCAACAAATGAACGTTTTTCAAAATATCGCTGATCACCGAGAAGACCACGCCCAGCGTGAAGCCGAGGCCGATGACCGCTGGCTGCGTGAGCGGGGCGGAATCGACCCCGAGGAGCGCCGGGCGAGTTTTAATCGCTGGGTAAAGGCAACGCTTCTCAAGACGCTGACTTGGCCCGAGGATCGCGCCCGCCGCGAAAAGCTGTTGGGCCAATGTGCCGCCGAGATCACGGTCATGGTCCGCCAACTGCGGGGACGGGGTTGGCTGTTGGATGGCGCGGGGTTGGCTCAAGAGGTGAAGTCGTGCCTGGATCCTATCGGTGTCTATCAGCGCAAGGGGAAGGTGGATGACTTCTTCGCCTACTTTCGGTCATCCGTGCGTCGGTACGTCGGCGCGCATGCCGAGGATCTACAAGCTTTGGCCCGCCGCACTGGTCGGGATGAAGGGGCGCAATCGATGGCGGCGGTGATGGCTGGTCTGGGGCTTGACCGGAGGGCAACGCCCAAGGCTGAAAGCATGGTGGAGATCGTTACAAACCACGTCCCGGTAACCAAGCCTGTAGGTCGCCCGAAAAAAGCGAATGCAGGCGATCAGACAATGTCGCTGCTCTGAGGTTGCAGCGGGTCGGCAGGGTGTCGACAGAAGCGCTGCTGGCGGCGCGGGACTTATCAAACCTTTGTCATTTTTGCGGTTTTTCGCCGGATTCTTATCAAACAGAGATTTGGCGCTGATTATTCTATAAGTGCCTATCCTTCGCGGTCATTCGGCCTGATTCGCGCTGATTTATCTATTTATCAAAGCTCCTGTCCTTCCTCACTAGACTCAAAAACTGGCGGAGGGGGGGGGATTCGAACCCCAAATCCTCGTGCTGACTAAGTTGCGCCAAAGCACGGACTTAGTTGATGGTTAATTATTTATGACGTGAATAGCGAAGCAGATGAATGCAGCTAAAGGAAGCCTAAAACAGAAGTTTGGTCAACCTTTGGGCAACCTAACCGAGGGGCTGCCTTACGACCTGTTCTGATCAACTGCACCAGGTAAAGGCGCTCCCGTTCGTATGGGCTCCTTCATTGATCCTCGAATGCGTGTCCAGTCGAAGAGCGGGCCGGGGTCTTTTTTACGGTCAGGTGCAATCTCGTCGTGCCCTACGATTTTCTTGATGGAGTATCGGGTCGTGAGTCGCTCCACGAGCTTCGTCAGGGCGAGGTATTGGGCTTCGGTGTAGGCTGGCTCTCGATGCGTGCCGATGCGTTCGTTGTCGGGGTGCACGGAGGTCAACTCGATGCCTATGGAGAAATAATTCACCCCAGTGCGGCCGTCGCCGTCGGGCATGGTGCTGACGCCCGCATGATAAGCCATGTCGTTATCTTCGACCAGTTGGATGACTTCACCTTTGCGGCCAATCAGGTAGTGAGGTGCGACGCCGTAGGTGCGGAAAATTTGGATAATGAGATCAAGGTCGAAGCGGTGGGTTTGAATGTTCTCCAGTGTGATGCCTTGGGTGTGGACGCGGTCTTTGACCTCTTGGGTGAGCAGGGCTTGGAACGCAGGATCGAACCAGTAAACCGCGCTGGTATGATGTAGGACGATGACGTTGATTTGCCGTTGCTCGGCGTAGGGGCGAAAGCAGGGATTCTCCGGCAGTGGATCGCGAACGTGTATGAGTCGTTTCTCGATTTTCAGTGGCTCAACGAGAGTATCGGCCGAGGCTGCCGATAGCGTCCCGGCGATGAGGGCACTCAGGAGGACAAGGGTTATTCTTCGTCGAACCATGACCAGGAGGGAATGAAGAGATTTACCCCGCCCATGAGTTTAATGCGGGTGGTTTCGGGGTGCCGATCGCTCCAGTTGAACCAGTCATCGCATCGCAACTCGCGACATAGGCTGTCGCTCAACGTCACGCGGACGGATGCAGGCGCTTGCCGGTCGATCCATGCAAGGGTTTCAGGCGTGGCGGGGAGATTGAAGAGGTGCACCCGAGATTTGGGCGGTAGATTTGGGGGCAGGTCTCCTGAGATAATCCAAAGTGTATCGCGTGGAAGGTCGGCGGGGAGAGTTGCGCTTGAGCGCAATACAAGGGCACTCACAGCGGATGCGCGGAGATCCTGGCCCCACTTTTCACCGAGTACTCCGGGATTGGGCGCGTAAAGGATGACACGCGGTGGCTGGTCGCCACAGCGGATGGAATCGGAGCCGGTGGAAAGTTGCGGTGAGCTGAGCCACCATCCGATGGCGTGTAGGCTGAGTAGGGAAAGCAGGGCAACTCCCGCGCTGAGGTAGGCCGTGCGAGCGGGAGCGAAGGAGCGATGGCGGATGCGCCAGGCGGCGACAAGCACAAGCCAAACGAGAGGCAACGCCCAGACCTGCCACGCTTTGGCCGTGTTACTAAAAATCGCGGCGACGAAAAAGGACAACCAGACTGCGGCGGCGGTGGTTAACAACGGCGTGGTTCGCCGGGGCCAAACAAACCATGCAAGTCCGGCCCATGACATGGCGTAGCCTAGGCGGGCAGCGAGACCATGCTCGGCCAGCAAATTGAGGTGATAATTAATGAGCGAGAGGTAGCCGCGTCGGTCGCCGATCTCTTGATACCATTGGGCGAAGAAATTCGAGGCGTTGCCCGTGCCCACTCCATTGGGCGCGTCCCAGAGCATCGCGAGGCCGGCGCGCCAGAGGTCGCTGCGGGAGTCGTCGCCGTAGGTGAACCGAAACCAGACTCCGCGAAAAGTGCCATAAACAGCCACGGCGAGGATCGCAACGGCTCCGCCGATGAGTAGGCTGCGCGAAATACGTGGACGGTGTATCAGCGCAACGAGGCCCATACCGCAACCGGCGGCGATGAGGCCACCGCGTGATTTGGTGGCGATGAGCAGAACCGAAAAGCCAAGCCCGAGGATCAGCCCGAGCCATTGCCAACGGCGGCGGGTCTGGAGGAAGCACCACGCACACGAAACCAGCGCACACGCAAGGATCGCCGCGCTGAGGTTACTGCTTGCCGGGCCGATCCCTAAAAAATCGAAACGATCTCCGAATAACAGGTTCATCGTATAACCCTCATCGGAATTGTCGGCACGCAGGCTCCTTCATTCGGGACTGTCCTAAAAGCGATTGAGACCGCTTCATCTCTCTAACAACGGCCCCCAGGCGACTGCGATATCACGGGTAGGAAGCGCGGTTTGGTAGCGGCCTTGGATCAGGTGGCGTTTTTCAAAGGGCACGGCTTGTTGGTTGAGCCAATCGCCGATGTAACGCGGCTGTCGCATGAGTTTATACGGATCGCCTTTGGCTTGCGGGTCTTTGTCGCGGTAGTCGGGTAAAAAAGGCAAAAGATAGTCGAAAAAGGCTACGGTGAGTTTATCGATCTCAGGGCTGCCGGAGTGCCCAAGCCCTTCCCCGGCTTTATAAATCATGGGATATCCCAGCTCCAATGCGTTATAATAAAAACGATGAGACGCCGTGTAGCCGAATTCCCGTTCGCCGGTGGTGACTAACCACGCCATATTTTTAGCACCTGGGGTCAAGTCGTCGTAAGAGCTGTTGATGTGGATATGGATGCCCGCGAAATACTCCGGCTTGCGCAAGGCGAGGCGGTGCGCGGTTTGGGCTCCACCTGAAATGCCATCGATCAGGAAACCCTTGGCGGGCAGCTTATACTTTCTCGTTAGCTCCCCGATGGAATATTCCCACTTCCGGGCGGCGATGTCGAACTGACGGTCCCATTCGCGATTCTCCTTGTCGTCCATCTCGTCATTACTGGTGCCGATTGTATAAAACTTGAGGCGAGACCAACTCAAAAGGGCGAACTCGTTTTTCTGTGCCCATTTGACGAGAGGGCCGGAGCGTAGATTGCCCATCACGCCATCGGGCGTATCTTTCCAGGTGCAAACACAGAGAACGCCGCGTACCGGGTCGCCGTCTTTGTGTCCGGGTGGAAAACGAAGGGCAAAATTGATCCAACTGTCCTTACCGGGGCCGAAATTGACGAACTGTTTATAGTAAATCACCCCGTCGACCACCTGGCCCGATTGATAGCTTGGCTCCTTGGCGGGAGGAGTTTGCGCTTGTAGAGATAAGACCCCAAAAAGAACGACTAAGAGAAAGGGGATTTTTTTAACGCAAAGAGGGGAAGGACGCAAAGGATGCAAAGAAAACCAAGAAGGGCCTTGTTGATCTTCGCGAAGGCTTGGCGACCTTTGCGTTGAACGGTCTTGAAGTTTCTTTGCCCACGAAAAACACGAAATGACACGAAAGGGGCGGCAAGAATCAGCCCGAACGGCAAAGGAGCGGATTTTTAACGCAAAGATTTGGAGGGCGCTAAGCACGAAAGGAAAACACTTGGGGCTTTGGCGATCTATGCGAGGGCTTGGCGACCTTTGCGTTAAAAATCCGAAAGTCACGGGTGGTGGAGTTTTAGCCACGAGTCGGCGATCTCGGACGTTGGTAGCCAAACTGAAAGGGCCGGATTCAAGAGTCGGTCGTCTTCGGTCGTCGGGAGTTTGGTTTCGGCATCCAGCCATTTGGCGTGGTCGAATTTTCCGTTGAGCACGGCGACAAAGTAGGCGCGCACGAACTCTTCAAAGCGTTTATGCCGCATGTGGCCGACGTTGCCAATGCTCACCCACGTCAAGCGGGCATCTTTGCGGCGTCCTTGCTGGAAGTAGGCGAAGGAGGGTCCGTATCGCTCGGCGTCGAATTCACCACATGCGACAATGCCTGGTGCGGAGTTGGGTCCTGCAGAGTTAGGGTTCTTCCAGAAGGAAGCAGAATACGCGGCCCAACCCAGCATTTTTTCGGGATAGAGTTCGGCGAAGCGGCTGCCGAACTGGGCCCCGCCGGAAAAGCCATATAATAAAATCTTAACGTTTTTTCCGTAGATTTTATGCAGACCGTTGATCAACGCTTCACCTGAACCTTGTTCGGGATAATAGTAACCCTTGGCGGGATTGCCATAAAGCAGCGCCGGGGGGGAGGAAAAGGACACGCCGACTAAACCCAGTCCATGAGTTTTGGCAAAATCGCGCCACGGGGTTTCGCCGAGCATAACTTTACCATCCCCGTTCATGCCAGGCAACAACACCACCACGCCGTTGGTCGGTGTTAGGCTCGTTTCGTGAAACAGTTCGGCTTTGGTCAAATCATTAACCCTGGGTAACGAAGTCGTTACCCATTCAGCCCGAGCTAACGGCGAGCCTAATAACAGTAATGCAAAATAAACCCGCAGGTTATAGCGAAAAATCATAGTGCAGCGGGATTTTTTTGTGCCTGATAAGTTTGCCATGCGGGATAGCCGCCCTTGAGCACAAAAACTTTGGCGTCGGGTAAATCACTTAATATTTTTAGGGCGACGTCTTTACTGAGTCCGCAGGCTTGACCGCCACAGTAAACAACCACCGGTCGCTCAGGCGACCAAGCTGATAAGAAATCCCCAAGCGACTCGTCCCAGCGTTCGGGGCTCAGTGAAAGCGCGGCAGCTATATGGCCTTTTTGATAGTCAGCGAAGGCGCGAGCATCAACAATTAGGGTGCTCGACTGAGCAAGCGAGAGATCGGTGGCCGATAATTCATTAATTGACCAATGCCCAAGGCTATAATGATTCGATTGTTTGAGAAAGCAGGAAACTAAAAGCGGTAAAACTGTGGAGCCCAACACAATTACTCCGAACATTACAGGCAAGGCGTTTAGCCTCAAGGAAAGGAACCGGGCATGCTTTATCATTTAAGGCAATATCTGTCTCAGGGCATTAATAATTACTGGAAAAACTGTCTTTAGCACCTTAAAGCATTAGGACGATGGAACGAGTTCAATGTGTGCTTAAAGGATTTGGGGAAAGGCAAATGGATTCAAGTAAGTTTTGCTGCCTTTAAAACTAACAAAAAACGAATTGCCCCCTTCGGATTGGCCCCCCACCCCAGCTACATAATTGAAATTTGAAATGATTTGTAGCGAATCATGAACGTAGTAAAAGGACAAGTGACCACAACGAACTAGGGGGGGGGCTTTTAGGCCTTACTCCGAGAAATTTTATCGAACGATCAACTGGACATAATAAGTGCGGGCTTTGCCTGAATCATTAACGACCTGAAAGCTAACCGTTTCCCGTGAAAAACTTTGTGTAGAGATGGGGGATACGACAATTTTGAAAGAGCCGGAGGCGGTTTCATTAATAAGTTCATAACTATAAAGCTCATCATTCAGTTTAATATCCGCTATCCGAATGGTGGATTGGCCTTTAGTTACAATGCTTACATGCTTTGCAATAGGCGCCGCGTCCTTCCGCCACATTAATATGCCCGGCTTAATAGACACAGACTGCGCTATATTAAATTTGATCTTAACGGATGAGGCGAAGTCCGATTTCTCAACTGATCCTCCTAATTTAGATGAATTAGAGTCAAATCGCCCACTCACAGTCACAGTCACGAAATTCATTCCAGTTCTATTTCCCGGCTTGTAGATACCGTTTATAGTAGCTATGTCACCAGGATGGACTAGAGAAGGCTCTGCGGCGGCTAATGTGCAGCCACAACTAGCAGTAACCTTAGTTATTTGAATATCACGATCGGACGTGTTTTGTACATTCAGCTTAAAGTTAAAAGAAGCATCTTCTGCCTGAATTGAAAATTCAGGATTTTCTTCTGCCCACTTGATTTGACCGAATGCTGCCGAGGTCAAGGCAAGCATGCATAGTGGCACGACGCAATTTAATATTCTTGAAGTCATAGCTATTTAATTAAGGTGAAACTAGAGTTATCTCGGAAGGGTTTTGCGGATTAACACGTATTCTAACCGGCCCAATAGGGTAATGCGCTACCAAGTAGGATAGGGCTGTTTCTTTGTCCGCAAACTTGCGTCCGGCAACGCTGCAATCGCTTTCCAAGTGACTAGCCCCTTGAAATTCGAATTCAACTTTTACGCACGCCAGCACTGCTCGTTTTTTTCTAATACGATATTCAACATCGTGCGCAACAATTTTGCCGCTTACCACAGGGAAGTGAGCGGGCCTAATGTAGGTATAATAAACGAAAGTAGCTATAATTGTTAGTGCTAGGCTAATCCCTAATACTAAAATAATGCTCGGGCGCTTAATGTTTGCCATTATATAAAATCGTGCGCTTTTACCCTAGGTTATCGCAAATTAAATGCCTGCCGCTTGATAGAGGCAGGCATGGAGAGTAGGCACGTGAAAACCTAGTATCCGTTATGTTGACTAGTTATTGATCCGAGGCTTGAGTTTATCTGCAAGCTCAGCTAACCCCGAAGATGTTAAAAGAAGGATTTCCTCGGGAGATGGCTGCGAAATTTTCACCTCGGAATTATTGCGACCAGCTGCATATAATGCGCCAAGTGAATTGGATACGTCCGACGTGATTTTTTCGCCTGCGATCATATACCATCTCCCTCCTTCAAACACCAATAACTGCGGCATGGGGAGGCCTGAGGGCGATGATTTTGCTAATACGATTAATTTATTCGGAACAACAATCCATGAAGCAATAATCTCAAACTGCTTTATGCCGGCCAAATGAGCCTTTATTTTATCGCCCCTTTCGGGATGATTCAGGCGAAGCTGCATTTCAGGTCGTGAACTAGGCGAGAATAGGTTTACTAATGCTTCGAAATCCTTGTTTTTGTAATGCAGCACTAATTCATCGAGTAGTGCATAAGGATTCAAAAAAGCCTTTTCGGGCTCTTGTGCTCTTACACCGGTCAATACAATTTGATTGGAGTCATATAACGCTCCTATTATTGTGTGCTTTACAGTTCCTTCGGCCTTGCCCTCGGGCCGCTTCATGACAACTTTCGGCACCTCTATGGTAATAGGCTCGGGGATGAATAGATCGCTCCCAAAGACGTTAATGCACGCAATAAAATAAACTAAAATAGCTTTGTTCATGGTTAACCCTCCCAGACTGTGTAGCTAACGCCCTGCGAAATCCAAACCAATTCAGCCTCTCCTACTAGCGTAATTGATTGCAGGCCAACTTCACCAGTCGGCTCCTCTGGCGGGCACCATTCGGCCTGGGCTTCGATTGCAACATTAAGTGTACCAGTAAAAGAAATGATGTCGCCAACGGCTGACAGACTGGCTCCGCCACCAGCAGATACTCCGAATGTGCCCGTTGAGCAAATCTCAGTTTCATCACATGTTTGCTCACCTGAAATGCTGAATGAAACATTAGCTCCGAGATTGCCAACACCATTGACGCTACCAATTATGGGAATTCCAAATAGTGGCCACTCGCATTGTATACTCCCAAAGTTCCAAGAGGCTGTGCCCTGATATTTATCTTTGGAGACGAGAGTTTCGTTGCAGCAGACGTCCTTCACGCCTAGCTCAACAGACACCGTAGGTAAGCCGCCCGCAGACTGTTCACAAGGGCCGACGCTTTCAAAAATATTCTTGGCTGCTCCATACGCCTCCTGTAACGCTTGTAAGTCGACGCTATAAGGGGTAAATTCCCAGTCCGTTTCGGGATCATATTCTGTTGTCCCGCAGCATTCATTTCCCTCAGACGCTTCATTGCCGGCAACACACGGCCCACAATCCTCAACGCTACACGCGTCATTAACACCGTCACCATCGCAATCGACGGTATATTCACTGGTGCCATCATCACACGGGCAATCCTGTGCATAAGAGAGTATAGGCAGCAGACCTAGAATTATTAGTGACGTATATTTTATTTTCATATTGATTTTTACAAGGAAATTTTTCGTGCCCCTATTTTGCGCTTCGGCTATGAGTCCAAATTGTTTTTCCAGTCGCGGAAAGTGTTCGCAGGTGTGTTCCGTTCTGTGAAATTATTTGTCTGACTTCGCCCCCTGCCTTCACCCATTCCATTAGGGTGCCATCAGCCTTTAAATATTTGATGAGGTTACCTTCTGGCGAAATTGTTTTTTCAGACTCAAGAATACCGTTGAGGCTTACTTGAATGACGGAATTGTCACCAGCTTGGGTTCGCTTGAACTCGCGGATTCCATCGCTGGTAAAATTGCGTGTAATGACATCGCCATTAGTACTTTGGAATCGTTCGGAAACCGGCTGGTTGTTAATGTAATGACGTGAAACTGAGTTTTCTCCTTCCGTGGCA
Source organism: Opitutus sp. (assembly GCA_024998815.1). Lineage (NCBI taxonomy): Bacteria > Pseudomonadati > Verrucomicrobiota > Opitutia > Opitutales > Opitutaceae > Opitutus > Opitutus sp. The sequence continues at coordinate 1,542,861 of JACEUQ010000001.1, read as the reverse complement.
TATTCCCACAATGAAATATCGCCAGTAGCATTGATATTACGGATCATTTGCCCGGCGTCGTTATAGGCGTTTCTTGCTATCACCTTACGATCTTTACCTTGGAGTTGCTCGATTTTCCGAACCTTGCCATACATGGTTCCAGGGGTTAATAGGTAACTTGTGACCGTCGTTACCCCATCTGTATTTTTTTCGGTTAGAACACCTTTGGCTCGATCATAAAACCTGAACTCCGACTTCCCCTCTTTGTCTGTTCTTGTCACCTTCGCTTCGTCGGGTCGCCAGTTATAGTCCGTGACTTGGCTTTTGGTTTTAGGGTCAACCTCAGGCTTGCCACGATTGGCGAGGCTCGGATTTTCTATTTTATAGGACGCTCCTTCATCTTCGACGATAAATCCTGTTTTCGCTTTCCAAACTAAGCTGCTGGTGCCGCCGAAGGCCGATCGTCCCAAACTGATACGATTGGCTTCCGCGTTTTCCGCTTGGTAGGTTATATTCAGCGGCGTCAGTAGGGTATCACTGATTTTACTTAAATAGGGTCCTGCATCAAACTGGTTCAACGCCGCAGTCGCATACTCGAATTCAATGGGTTTAGCGGCTAGGCTATTCGTTTCTCCCAAGTTTAGGGATTTTGCACGCTCGGGATTGTCGTATGAAAACTCGGCGAGTATTTTGCCTGAATCAAAGACAGTTAGACGAACAGGACGTCGCGAGCGATTGTAGCTTATGGAATACCGTTTAGCTCCCTTAGTTACATTGCGAAATGCGAAACGAACTAAGAGTCCGTCCTCATAAACGAATTCGGCTCCAGTGTCGTTGTCGGAAAGGGTGATAATCCGCTTTTTCGGTATTTTAACTGCAGTCCAAGAATCGTTTTTCGAGCTGAAGGTAATAGGGTCGTTCGGTCCGCGCTTTTGAGCCGCAGTGTTGCCGCGTTCCAAAATGAAGAAGAAAACGCGTCCGTCTGGCCGGTGCCAACGCATACTGTCTTGATCGACTTCCACCAAGGCACTGGAGAAGAAGTTGATCGCCCATCCACGGCCTAGCGGGCTTGGAGAAGGATCGGGGCGAGGGTCGGTAGAAAATTCTGCTCGTAGGGGAATATCTTTCCCGTCCAAGGTTAGTTTCGCGAGCGGCACCGTCCAGATAGCATATCCATAGCGATCAGCAGACCCGAGAGAACGCGGCTCATATTTCCAAGTAAAGTCTGCCTGAGCGTTCACATGAAGTGAGCCCAAGCAGACAAACGCCCAGCAAGCGAGCCAACGTTGAAACTGGAAAAACGATACTAGCACGTTCGATTACTTGACCTCAGAAGAAGCGGATCCAGAGGGCGCGGTAGCCAAAGCGACTTCGTCTGCAAAGATTAAGATCTGCATGTCGTCGATGACCACGCTTTCGGGCATGGAGTCTCCGTCATCGTCGTCGTCATCATCATCACACTCCGGCGGCGGATTTGGATCATTGCACGGGTCGCAAGAGGCATGAGCTGCGACCGAGAAAAGACTCAGCCCGAAGCCGAGCGCGAGGAGGAGGAGCTTGATGTGTTTTTTCATAAGTTGAATTTCGATTTAAGCGGCGTACCTGAAAGGTGGTGGTGTTGGGGGTTGCAACATAAATATGCATTTAATTTTTTGATGTCACCGATTTGTAACTTACTGGTGGGGGGGGGGGATACGAAACATATGTTGTGGCGGTGTATTTATCGTGAACTGACGTAAATTAACTTGCTTGGGAGTGCCGCTTGCCGTCGTTTTCCCTTTTTTTGTTCTAGCAAGTTCCCAGCCATGTTGCCGCAACCCACCTCATCCAACGCTGAAACCTCCGCTCACCTCAGCGGGGAAGAAACGGCTCCGCCGCTCCGCTACGAAGGCAAGGTTATGCGATGGGCGAACTGGGGTGCGCGGCTGGCTCTGGCCGGTTTGTTCCTTTGGGCCGGTATCCTTAAGGCCATTGAGCCGGAGCTGTTTTTGCGGGACATCGAGACCTACGAGCTGCTGCCCTACCGCTGGGCTTGGTTGATGTCGATTTGGCTGCCGTTTTTGGAAATCACCGCTGCGGCGGCGCTGCTGTTGACGCGCAAATGGGCGCAGGCCGGGGCGTTGGTGATTGGCGGGCTGTTGATGGTGTTTCTTGCGGCGATTATATCGGGGTGGGCGCGCGGGCTTACGCTGTCGTGTGGGTGCTTTGGGGCATCGACTGAACCGGCGAACTATTTGTGGCTGGTGGTGAGGGATGTGCTGATGTTGGGGCTGGTGGCGGTTGTGGTGAAAACCTCCGGCGGGGTGCCCACGAAACACACGAAATGACACGAAAAGGGATCCCTTCACCCACCTTCAAAATTTAAAAACAGATGATTTGGCCGCAAAAATGCGCAGAAGTCGCAAAAACCAACTCCGCTGAAAGTGAGTTTGAAAACCTCCTGAGAGTTGCCCACGGAATACACTGAATGACACGGAAGAATTCGGAGTTTTTAACGCAAAGGTTTGAAGGGCGCAAAGCACGCGAGGAAAACAGGTTCATCGCTGTTTTCGCTGGCTAGCCACCATCCATTGGCCACAAAAAACACGAAATGACACTAAAAGGGATCCCTTCACCCACCTTCAAAATTTTAAAACAGATGATTTGGCCGCAAAAATGCGCAGAAGTCGCAAAAAACAACCCGCTGAAAGTGATTTTGAACACCACCGGAGAGTTGCCCACGGAACACACGGAATGACACGGAAGAATACGGAGCTTTTAATGCAAAGGCCTAAAGGGATTAAAGAAAGCAAAGAAAATACGCAGGGCCTTGGCGATGACTTGGCGTTAAACGGTCCTAGGTTTTATTTGCCCACGAAACACACGAAATGACACGAAAATCTATGAATCAGAAAACTACAAAAAAATCCAACGGTCCAGTGGTCGGGGGGATCGTGGCTGGGTTGGTCGTGCTGGGGCTGGTGGGCTTTTTTGGCTGGCACGCGTTTATGCCCAGTGCGCCTAAGCTGCCGATTGAAACGTATTTGGCCAATGCGCGGGGGCTCGCGGGCAATCGCTACGAGTTTTCTGCTCGTATCGAGCGCCAACTCGATACGAAGGCAGGCACCGGGCGAATCATCCTCGCCCGCGACACGGCTTCGGGTCGCCCAGTGCCGTTTCTCGATGGCGGTAAGGTGCAGGCGTTTAACCCTGAGCCGGGCCAGCTTTATACGCTCACCGTGCTGGTGGCGATGGACGGGCTGATGGAATTGACCGAAGCGCGGAAACTGTGAAGCCATCAAAACTAAGCCACTTACGGGACGACAATCGGTCGTTGTCGGCTGAGAAATTGGCCGAGGACGGCCAACGCTACATACGAAACAAAATGCAAAAACAGAAGCGGACTATTTTTATCGGAGTTTTTATCGCCAGCGGGGCGATTGTCTTCGCCCAGGCGCCATTCGGTTCGACACAGCCACCCGACGGCGGGACTGCTCCCGCGGCATCAAGGCCAGGCGGTGAGAGCAAGAGTGCCCCTGAGGCGCCAAACCCTGGTGGTGGCGGCGGCGGGGGGCTTAACTTGCTCAAGATGTTTGACCCGCAATCGGGTAATGTGTCGTGGCAGGGTAAAACCTTCGGCATGGGGGAATCCAAGGTACTGCTCGCGCGCTTCGAGCGCTACTTGGTGACGCCGGAGGCCAATGGTGCCGCCGATATTGCCTACAACCAAACCCTCGAAGACATCTCTGATACGCTCAAGGGGCGTAAGGGTGGCTCCGTAGAACAGCGTTTGGCTGAGGCGTGGCGGCTGCTTTATAAGGCGGCTGACTACGAGGGCGATTCACGCCTGAGCGAAACCCTCGCGAACAGCTTGATCAGCCATTGGCAGACCAATGCCAAGGTGAAGGATATCCTCCAAACCAATAAAGATTTGGAGAAAAAGCGTGCCCAGGCGGAATCGAACGTCGTGCGAACAAAGGACAGCGACCGTAACGAGGTACTGAATTCGATCAGGGCCAATACTGCGGCCACGGCTACGCCGCCCCCCAGCCGAGATTACGCGTCGAGTCCGTTTCAAAAGCGGCTCGAAGACGCCGAGCGGCGCATTGCCGATAACGAAAAACTGGAAACCTCTTCGCGACTGAACCAGAAGCTGGAGTTTCAGGGCATGATTTTCCAACTTTTTGCCCAGCGCCGGTTTCAGCATGTTTTTATAGCGTTGGACTTTTACCGTTACCTTTTCCCGGGCGAGCAGGGTAACATGGAGGGCGGCGACGGCCTCAAAAAGCAACTGCTGGGGGACATCGATGTGAAGTTGACCACCTCGGGCATCGAGGCGCTGACCCGCGAGGCGGTGCGGGAGGTGGATGCGGGCACCAAGGCGGTTAACCATCTTTTGAGCAAAGGGGAAATCTACGGGTCGTCGCTACGCCTGATGGAAGTTTTTCACCTTGGGGAATTCCTGCCGGTGGTAAAAACCTTCCCGATCGACCAAAAGGATAAGTTGCGCACGTCGGTGCAGGGCATGGGCGATCTGGCGACGGCGCTGGAGGCCAAGGATTTCGAACGGGCAACGACGCTGATCACCGAGATCAAGGCCAAGGTGCCGGACTTCGATGCGGTGAAGCCCAACGCGCTGATCGTGGCGGCCAAGCAGGTGAGCAGCCTCGCGCTGCAAAAAGCCGGGCTGGCGGCAAAGACCGGCGACATGAAGGGTGCCGAGGAGGCGATCAAACTGGCGATGGAGACTTGGCCATCGAACCCGGCGATCACGAAATTTTCCAACGGGGTGGAGCAACGCTCCGACGTGGTGGATGTGGCGGGCAAGGATTTCGACCGACTGCTGTCGAACGGGGAGTTGAGGTCGATTTTCAACGAGCGGTTCCGTTTCGCGGCGGCGCTGCATGGTGACGCCGAGCGGACCAAGAAGTTCACCGACATCATGAAGCGCATGGAGCAGATCGAGACAGCCATCGCGCAGTCGCGTGAGTTGGAGCGGACCAAAAACGATCTCGGTGCATGGGAAATCGTCGAGCGCGCCTACCGTGCGTTCCCCGACGACCTACAAATCAACCGGGCGCGCTCGGACCTCGCGGTGAAGGCGTCGGCCTTTGCCTCGCTGATCGCCAAGGCGGACGTGGAGGAACGTCAGGGGCAGCGAGTGGGTGCACTCCTCGCCTACCTGGATGCCAAAGAAAAATACCCGGCCAGCTATTTTGCGGATGACGGCATTGTGCGGTTGACCGCCGATATTTTGGACAACCGCGCGGGCGGAGGTGGTCTCGCCAAAGCCGCTGGCGGTACCGCCGATGCAGCGGTGGCGAGTGGCGAGGCGAAGAAGTAGCCGCTCACGATGTTTCGCACTCAAGATCTGACGGTCACCACCCCGGACGGGGCTAAAACCCTGCTGGCGGGGGTGGCGGCGGAATTCCCCCGTGTGGGCCTGCACGCGGTGGTTGGGCCATCCGGTTGCGGCAAGACGACGCTCGTCAAGGCGCTGCTCGGATTGGTGCCGAGCACCGGCCGGGTGGAGTTCGACGGGGCGGAGGTGGACGAACCGGGGGATCTGGTGGGGCGGGTGGGATTTGCGCCGCAGTTCAGCATCGCCAACCCCAAGCTCACGGTGGAGGAAAGTTTAGCCTACGCGCTGGATTTGCTGGTCGCGGACGACTCGGCGCGAAACGAGCGCCTCGATGCGATTTTGACGACGGTGGGGCTCGATGCGGCGCGATCCACGCGGGTGGAAAACCTCTCGGGAGGACAATTGCGGCGGCTGGGACTCGGGCTGGAGTTGGTCAACGACCCCGATTGGCTGGTGTGCGACGAAGTCACCTCGGGGCTCGATCCGCGCTCGGAGGATCAAATTTTGGAGGTGCTGCGCGGGCTGGCGACGGAGCGCGGCAAGTCGTTTATCTGCATCATCCATAACCTGTCGAAGCTACGCAGTTTTGACCGGATCACGGTGCTGGGCCAAGGGGCCATGCTGTTTCAAGGGAGTTATCCGGAGTTTTTGGCGCATTTTAAGATCGAAGACCCGCTGCAGCTTTACGAGCGGCTGAACGAAAAGGCATTGGACTTGTGGAAGGCGCAGTGGGTTGAGGTAAAAAGTAGCGCAGACTTCCAGTCTGCTTTCACCTTCCGCGGACGCCGAAGCAGACTGGAAGTCTGCGCTACTCTGGCACCGGGCTGCTGGGCGCAGACGTGGACGCTGTTGCGGCGGCGGTGGCAGCTTTTTTGGCGCGACCGGGGCAATTTGATGTCAGTAAGCGCGATCACCTTTGGGTTTCCGGTGCTCGTCGCGATTTTCGCGTTGGGCGGACTACCGCAAATCAGCGCCATCGCCCTAGACTCAAACGCTGGTTTTTTAGAGTCCCTGCAACAAAGCATCCGGCATCAACGCGAGGCAACCCAGGCGGCCAACCTCGTCGTCGGGTTGGTGTTGTTTCAGGTGATCTTGCTCGGGCTTACCGGCACGAATAACGGGGCCCGTGAAATCGCGGGCGAGCGCATGGTTTTTGAGAAGGAGCGGATGAACGGGCTGCGCGCCTCGGCTTATGCTCTATCCAAGGTGATCTTTTTTACCGGCCTAGCGGGGGCGCAGGGCGCGTGGATGGCGATATTCGTCAAGTCGGTGTGCCGGTTTCCGGGGCAATGGTGGGTGCAGATTACCACGCTGGCGCTGTCGTGCGTGGCGATGACCCTTGTGAGCTTGGGGATATCGGCGGTGGCGAGGACGGCGGAGCGGGCGTCGTTTTCCTCGGTGTTTCTGGTCGGCATGCAACTGCCGCTGTCCGGAGTGGTGCTGGCGCTGCCGAGTTATTTGCTCTGGATCTGCCGCCCCTTCGTGAACGCGTTTTGGGCCTGGGCGGGGTATTTTAACGCGATGACCAACACGCGGATTTATGACGCGTTCCGGCTGAACAATGAACGCTGGTTGCCCACGGCGGAGCTGGCTTTGGTGGTGCTCGCGCTGCAGGCGCTGGCGGGGGTGGGGTTGGTTGTTTACGGCTGCCGCCGACTGCGGTGGGGGGAGGGGTGAGGCCGTCGGATGATTATGGCTTGGAGCCGGGAGCTGGGAGGGTGATTTTTTCCAATTCCGCGAGCCAAACCTTTGGTCCACCCTTTTCGTACCCGAGTTGCCCGATTTGTTTACCGGCGGGATCGAGCACGATAATCGTGGGATAGCCACGCACTCGATAATTACGGGCGAGTTCTTTGTTTTTGGCTGCCTGCGCTTCTGGAAGCGGAGTCTTTCGAGGGAAATCCACCTTGAGCAAAACTAGCTTTTGGCCGGCGTAGCTCACGAAGGCGGGTTGGGAAAACACTTCCTTATCGAGGCGGATACACCAACCGCACCAATCGGAACCAGTAAAGTCGATCACGAGAGGTTTTTTCTCGGTTGAGGCCTGCTTGAGGGCGACTTCGTAGTTGGTTTGCCACTTGGCTTCGGCGGAGAACAGAGGAAGCGAAGTGAGGGCCAAAAGAGCGAAGAAGGGGAAAATGCGGCGCATTAAAAAGAGATACACGGTGGATCGGGTGGCGGCAAGATCGGGGTGGATCGCAGGAGGGTAAATAAAAGCCCCGGCGCGGTGAAGCGGTCGGGGCTGCTGGATCGAACTGATGCCGTAGGGTTAGGGTTTGAAGGAGTCGTTGGGTTTACCGTCGTCGGCGAGGTCGCCGAAGTGGTTGACCGCATCTTTGAGGAGGGAGGCGGCGGCGAAAACCGTCAGGCCGATGGGGGGGCCGGAGAGGGGGCCGGCGATGGTGAGGGCGAGGCCAGCGGCTTTGCCAAGGAAGGAGAGGATGCGGATGAGTTTGGTGGGCATACGCCTGGGGCGGCGTGTCAACTCGGATGATATTGCTCTAGCAAAAGCTTGCCCCAACGGCCACAACCCAGCGCCTGCCATGGAACCTGACAACTTCGCCAACCCTCTACCGTCCTCTATGGACGCTCCTTATGTAGTAGAGGCAATTGGTGCTGAGGATAAGCGGTTTCAAGAGGTTATAGCCATGTGGGGAATTGAGCGTAAGACGCTCGGCTTATTCCCCGTAGGTGCGTTTGAGGCACGTGCGCAGGCCGGTCATCTACTGGTTGCTTCAACCCCAGCCGGTTCGGTCTTGGGGTACCTTACCTACCGCGCGCAGCGACGGTTAAACTGCGCAGTCATCATTCACCTATGCGTGGCACGAGATGTACGGGGGCGAAGTGTTTCAGATTCCTTGTGGGGCGCCCTGAAGCGGGAATCGATAAGATTGGGCTGGGACAGTGTGCGGCTGAAATGCCGTCGGGATTACCATCATACGCATAAGCTGTGGAAACGCCTCGGCTTTGTTGCACGGACAGACGTTGACGGTCGCAGTCGTGCCGGAAGCGAGTTGACCCTGTGGGTTCATGCTTTGCGGCAGGAAAATCTTCTTCAATTTTCGGGAGGTGAAGATGACGACCGATTAAAAGCAGTCATCGACGCCAATGTGTTTTACGATCTGCGAGGGAATAAGGGAAATCGCGACGAAGAGTCCACCGTGTTGCTAGAGCCGTGGCTTGAGGAGTCAGTGATGCTGTGCGTGGTGGATGAGTTGCACAACGAAATCGACCGGCGCGAAGAGCGTGAAGACCGGGATTATTTCCATCGTGAAGCGCAGCAATTCAAGGAACTGAATGGTTTTTCGGAGGAATACGATAAAGCCTATGGAATTGCAGTGGAACTTCTCGGGGAGCCGGGGAAATCTGAGAGCAAGTGCTCTGATCGAAAGCAATTGGCCAAGGCCGCGACAGGAAAAGCGGATGTATTCATAACACGAGATAAGCAAATCCTCGATGCGGCGGCGGACATCGAACGACGCTTGGGATTGCGCGTGATGACTCCAGGGGAATTGAGTAGTAAATTGGATGAAGCCGAAAGGGCTCACGTTTATCAACCGGCACGCCTGTCAGGCACGACCTTGATCCAGCGGGTGATGCGGGCCGATGACCTCGATCTTGTCGTTTCGATTTTTCAGGCATCGCAAGCGGGAGAAACGAAGAGCGAATTAACGAGGGCAATGCGGGCTAATCTGGCCCAAATAAGGGGTGTTTCCCCGCCGGAGATGTTGGTTGTCTGGCAAGACGAGAACAGCCCCATCGCGTTTTTTGTCAGGACGGTGGAGCGTCACAAAAACCGTGTGCTGGTCGATTTTTTGCGCGTAGCGCCTGGCGGCATGGAGCGAACGCTGCTCCGCCATATCCTGCTCTCGTTGGTTCGAGAAAACAGCGATGACGGGTTAGCTGAACTGAGAATTTGCGATCCGTATCTCGTGCCGGCTGCAAACGAGGCATTGAGGGAGTTGCATTTCGAAAGCGACACCGATGGATGGCGACGCCTGACTCCCGCAATAGTTGGTGACCGAGGCCAACTGTGCCGTCTTCTTTCGGATCGGGAGGGCGATGCTGCGAACCGCGATGATGAGATCGCCAAGGTGGAACTGCCAGCGCCAGTGATGGAGGAGCGGTATTGGCCTGCAAAGGTTTTGGGTGAAGGAGTCGACACTTACATCATTTCGATAAAGGCGACGTGGGCAGCCCAGCTCTTTGACAAACATCTTGCCGAAGAAGAGCTTTTTGGGGCCTTTGCACGCCTCGCGCTGAACCGGGAGCAGGTGTATTACCGTAGTGCGAGGGCGGCCGGCCTTTCTGCACCGGCCCGCATTCTTTGGTATGTATGCAAGGATGACGGCACCGATGGTGCGATGGCTATCCGTGCATGCTCCCGCCTCCTTTCATTTGAAACCGGAACCGCCAAGGAGCTATTCAGGCGGTATCAGCGCATCGGCATCTATCAGTGGCGCGAGATTCTGGCGGCGGCGGATAACAAGCCATTCGCGGACATCATGGCCATACGCTTTGCAGACTCAGAGTCGTTTACGCAGCCGGTGCCGGTAGCCGTAGTGCGCAGCCTTGGCATAAAGTCACAATTCCAGTCGCCAACCAAGATCACCGAGGCTCAATTTGCGGCGATTTACAAATTCGGCATGAACCGCTCGCAACCATGAACCCCACCGCACTGCTGATATCGGTCAAACCTCGTTACGCGGATGCTATTTTCAGCGGATCCAAGACGGTCGAACTACGTCGTGTTCGACCGCGTGTTGTTAGCGGTGATCTTGTGATGGTGTATGTCAGTTCCCCTCGATGCTCGTTGGAGGGTGCATTCGAGGTCGCCGAAGTAATCGAAGCTTCTCCCGCTCAACTCTGGAAGAAGATGTCTACTGAAACCGGCATTACGCGGGAGGAATTTGATGTGTATTACTCCGGACGTGAGATCGGCTATGGCATCCGGATCAGGAAAGCGTGGAAACTTGTGCCGGTGTCATTGGCGCGACTTCGAGCATCAAAACTACGTCCGCCCCAAAGCTATCATTATGTACGGAGGGATCATCCGGCTTTTGCCAAGGCAGGTAAATGGATCAGGACGGCACGATAGGGCTTCAATCGGATTTTGGGTTTACCGTATTGCGAACTCGCCATTCGCGGCGAATGCGGAGGCAGAGGTAGACCAAGGTCGCCATGCCGACCAAGAGGCCGACGTAGGCATTGAGGCGTTCGAGGGTGGTGAAGGCGAAAAAGCCTACCGCACCGTGATACGGGACGGGGTCGCGGAGGATGGAGAGGGTTGCGGGGAGCATCTGCGGAAGTAGTGAGTAGCGAGTAGCGGGTAGTGAGTAGGTCGGAGCCGGAGGGCATAAAAAGGGGCGGCGGTCGTTTTCGACCTGCCGCCCGTGTGCTGTATATATAATAGAGGGCGTTAGCTGGCGGTGAGTTTGCGGGCGCAGACGGGGCTGGTGACGCGGATGTCTTCGCTCCAGTCGACCGCCAGAATATCCGACCGGGCGGCGTCGTCGCGGTAGGTGCGAACGACGTCCACACCACCTCGGCGCAGGCGGAAGGTTTTCATGAAGCTAGGGTCGTACAACGTGGGGCTGGCGTTGGCGTGGAAGATCACCAACTGCTGGCCGACGATGTTTACGTTGGCTTTGGTCAGGCCGAGTTTGTTGGTGTCCCGGGCCAAGATGCCGACGCGGATGTCGATGCTCGGATTGAGCAACAACGAGCTAAACTGGGCCATACTCACACCGATCGAGGCCGCACCGGGGAAGCGGGCGATCACTTTGGCGTTGTTGCGTAGCTTGTTCCAGAGCGGCAGGCCGATCACCAGGCGGTTGGGCATGCGGCCGGTGTCGGTCGCGAGTGCTTCGATCTGCTCGTCGAGTTTGGCGATGGGGTCGTCGCTCGCCAGGGTGATGTTGTCGGCGGCCGCGAGCGCGGTCAGGGCGGCGAACACTTTGGCTTCGTGCGAGGTGACGGCGGAGGAGACGAGGGTTTGCGTTTTCGCCTCTTCGAGTCGGAGCGGGTCACCTTCGCCGGCCTCGTCGCGTTCGTGGTCGTCGATGGCGATTTCGAGTGCCTGGGGGAGACAGTTGTAGGTCGGATCGCTGGCGGCGAATTCGAGGCGCTTGGCGGGGCCGCCGACGGCACGCGAGGTGTCGATCACCTGAAAGGTGTTCTTGTCGTCGAAGTTTTTATACTGGCCGGTGGCGGCAGGGACGACGACCTCGGGGGCGAGGAAGTTGGCGAGGGTGGCGGAGATGTCTTGGGACAGGCCGCGGGCGTAGTTGGTCAGGGTGACGTTGTATTTGGAGGAGCTCATGAGAATCGGAGGAAGGACGGTGGGACGGAGGACTGAGGACGGAGTTTAGGAGTTGTTACACAGAGACGGTCGGGAGGTCGGATGAGGGCACGGAGGACGGCGGGCGGAGGTTAGACGCGGGGTGTTAGCACCGGGGTATAAAGGGCGGCTTCGATGAGTTCACCGGAAACGCCGGCTTCGAGTGCAACCCCGAGGACCATCCGCAGGGCGTCGTTGCTGTAGCCTTCAACGCAGCCGGTGGCGGTGAGTTGCAGCTGCTCGCCAAAGCTGACCGGGCCGGTGATTTTCACCCGGACTGTGCCAGCGAGGCCGCCGGGAATCGCCACGGTCACGCGTTCGTTGGCTTTGCCGCCGGTAAGAAGCAGTCCAAGGGGTTTTTCGAGGGCGTAATCAACCAGGCAGATGCTTTCGTTGTTACTAAGCCGAACGAACCGGCCTTCTTGGCCGGTCAGATCGACGTCGGCCATAACCGAGATAATCGCGTTGGTGCGGGTGAGGTGCATTTTTGGGAAGTAGCGAGTAGCGGGTAGTGAGTAGCGAGTAGTCGGAGGGCGGAGGTTCGGAGCCGGGATTAGACGAGGGATTGGGGGGTGATGAGGATAGCTTCGACGAGTTCGTCGGTGACGCCGGTTTCGAGGGCTTGGGCAACGAGGGTGCGGGCGCCGGTGCCGGCGTCGGTCTGAACGCGGCCGTCAGCTGTGGTTTGCAGGTAGGCGCCGATGGTCGAAACCGTTGCGGCGAGTTTGACGCGGACAGTGCCAGCGAGGCCGCCAGCGCCGAGGGCGACGCTGACGCGTTCGGCGGCTTTGCCGTCACAAAGGAGGACGCCCAGGGGTTTGACGGTGGCCGAGCTGAGGAGCGTGGCTTTGCCAGCGGTGAGGACGATGAAGCGGCCAACGTAGCCGGTGAGGTCGGCGTTGGCCTCGAAAGAGAGGATGGCGTTGGTACGGGCGAGTGAGGTTTTCATGGGGAGCGAGCTGGGAGCTTAGAGTTGTGAGCTAGGAGTTGGGTTAGCGGAAGAGGTCGGGGCTTTCGGCTTTGGCCTTGGCGTAGATGGATTGAAAATCGGCGCTGGGGTGAGCGGCGCGAATGGTGGCTAATTTTTGCTCCTGTCGGGTGATCAGGCTGGCGGGCGTGGTGGTGTCGTCGGTGCCGGTGGTGAGGCGTGCGAGCACCGGGTTGATCGTGAGGGATTCGAGGGCTTTCACCGCTTTGGTTTCGTCGCGTAGGAGCGCATCGACCCAGAAGCCGCGAGTGTCGGTGTCCTTGGCGGGGAGACGACCGGCGCGAACAGCGGCGTCAACGTGGGCCTCGGCGCGGTGGCGGGCCTGCGTCGCCATGAGTAATTGGAGACCGGCGAGTTCGCTTTTGATCGCGGTGGCGTGGCGGGTAAGCTGGGCAACGAGGTCGGCTTCGTCGGTGGCAGCGGCGTCGACGAGGGAGAGCGAGCGGAGGGTGGCGATGAGGTTTTGCATGGGCATCGCTTCGGGCGTGGTGTCAACCGGCGCGGCGGCGAACAGGGGCGCGATGCGCTTAAACGCGGCGCGATTGACCAGGCCGCCCATGTTGATTTCAGAGCCGGTCACTTGGCCCGAGGCGTCGAGGTGGAAGGTCGGTGAAAACCGTCGAAAGGTGCGGCCTTCGACGGACTTTTTTCCTGCGTCGGACCAGTCGAGGCGGGCGCGGACACCGCCGGTCTGCGGTTCGTCACCGGCCCAGTAAAATTCGGTCGGCCAGGCGGAGGCTTCGCGGTCCTCGTGGTTGAAATCGAAAAAGGGCCGGTCCTCGCGGCCCTCGGCAGCGGCGGTGAGTTTACCGGCGAGGAAGGTTTGCAGCACGGCAGCGGTGGCGGCGTTCACTGCCACTTCGACGGAAACGGGTTTGCCGCCCTGTGATGCCCGGATGCGGTGGCGGCCGGGCGGCATGTATTGGATGTCGGTGGGGAGTGCGGCGCCTTCGTTCAGGGCGTTGGCGAAGGCAGCGTGTAGCGGTGCGTTTTTGTTGTTGGTGGCGAGGTCCATGCCATCGCCACGGTGTCAACGGAGGGCGCTCACTTGGGCGGCTGGTAGTCGGCCTTGGAGACCCGAATCAGCGAGCTGCGGCAGTTGTAGTGGGCGGGCGGTGGCGAAAACCAGCCGTCGCCCCAGCGGTGGCCGTGTCGACCGAGACACACTTCGGTGGTGCGGCCGTCGAGGATGGCATCCCAAACCAGATAATCACCGGCGGCTTCGGCTTGGGCTAGTTCTTGGGGGAAGGCTGCCACAGCGGCGGCTTGGCGACCGGCGAGGGATGCTGCTGATTCGCTGGTGGCATCGATGGGCGCACCACACCCGCAACCGCAGGCCTTGGTGGTGTTGGGCGCGGAGGCCGCTGGCACTGATGGGGCGGTGGGTTTGGCCGGTTGAAACAGGGCCTCGCTCGGGGCGGGCGACGGGACTTTGTGGCGTTCGTAGAGGTATTGCAGGGAGACGGGCAGGCCCATGTCCACAAACAGGGTTTTGTCGCGGGTGGCCATTTCCTGCTCACGCTCGGGGCGGGTGATTTCGACTTCGACGAAAGGGACTTCGTCGGCGGTGCCCCAGTTTTGGGCGATCAGTTGGGGGATGAGTTGGTCATTGAGAATCGAGACGATGTATTCGGCGTAGGTCTCGAAGAGATCCAACTCCACTTCGCGGTGCACCTCGGTTGCGGCGCGACTGCCTTCGCCGTTGTGTTCAACGGATAGGTTTTGGCCTAAAAGCATGATGTCGCAGGCGCGGTCAGCGATGCCCATCAAGCGTTCGCTCGGGTCGTTGGGACCGGACACGCCCGGCGTGGTGCCCTGCATGATTTGCAGGTTGGTGCCCTGCGGGAACGCACCCCATGAAGCGGTGCCCATGTTACGGAGCGCCGAGGTGATGGCGTCGATTTCAAGCTGGGTGGCGGTCGTTGGGTAGTTGGCCCAGCGTAGCGGCGTGCCGAAGAGTTCGGCCTTTTGGACGAGCCATTCCCAACCGAGCATATGACCGAGCCAGAGCGGAGCGAGAGCGCGGAGTTGGGCGGCTTCACCTAGGGCGCCGGATTTGGACTGAAAAATTCCGGTGAGGAATTTGCCGGGGTGTTTGGCGAAGGGGGTGAGCTTCCGATCTGAATTGGCGACGTTGTTCCCGTTGAGGCGGAGTGCGAGGGTGCCGTCATTGTCGATGCCGAGGTAACGGGTTGGCACGCGGCGGAAGCCGACCGGCACCACGTAACCGGTGGTGTCGTTGGCCCAGTCGATTTCGACGACGGAGAGGCCGCGGGCAACGGCGTCCATCAGTTCGTAAACAGCCGAACCGAGAGGGGCGCGCGTGGTGTCCACATAACCGCGTTGCAGGTGTAACGCCGACTCGACGAAGGCGGCTTTTTCCTGCGCTGTGGCGGACGGTTTGCCGTTCTTTGGAGTGTAGGGCTGGACGTTGAGGGGCAGCTTGCGGATGGCGTTTTTGAGTTTTTGCAGGTTGGCGCGCAGGCGTGGCCAGGTGTCTTCCATCAGGTTAAACAAATCGCTTTGGGCGGCGAGGTCGCCACGGGCGCCTGCGTCGAGGAGTTCGCCAATGGCGTCGGGAGAGAGGCTGCGGCCGAAGAGTTGCGGCTCAAAGTCGCGGGCGGAGGGGCGGATGATGGGAGATGGGGACATGGGAGTTTAGGAGTGTTACACAGAGACGAGCGGGAGATCGGATGAGGGCACGGATTAAGGCGTTTTTAGGGATCAGCGCGTCCAGGCGCAGCGGTAGCGGGTGAGTGCGGGGCGATGGCGAGCGTTGAGGCCCGTGGGGACGCGCTCAGCGGCGAAGGCACCGGTGCCAGCGGACGGATTGCGTTGGGCGGCGTGGATCGCGAGGGCCAGCGCGGTGGAGCGGTCAGCGTGGCCGTCAGCGGTGCGGGCGGCGGCGTAGCGGATCGTGCCGCCGGGGCTGACGATGCGTTGCATGCTGCCGAGGTCGTCGCGGATCACGGCGGCCGCCGGTATTCCAACGGTGCGGGCTTGGAGGACTTTCTTGAGGCGCTCGAACAGTTCTCGTTTGCGATCGGCAGTGAAGGTCACGCCTTCGAAGCGGGTTTCGTCCAATGCTGCGGCGAGGTGTTCGCTCACCGGGCCGCCGATGCCGGTCGCGTCGATGGCGGTGAACGCCGCCGCCATGACCCGGGGGAGGAGGATTTCTTCCTGCTGCGGGAAAGGCACGCGGTCCAAGACGAGGACTTCGCGGGTGATCAGTTGGCCGCCGTGGAGGCGTTCGAGGGTCCAAGCTACGGTTAGGTCCCGTTTTCGACCGACGTCGATGCCGATAAAAAGTGCAGGTCGTGGTCTTGAAACTAGAGAAAAAAGGCCCGTAAGCGGATCGAGTGTTGCTTCCTCACATTCACAGCCTCTGACGAGTTCGGCCGGGAACACCTGGGACGAGTGCTCCATGAACTGACACTCGAACTCCTGCGCCCAGCCTTCGGGATCGGCGAGGTTCGCCCTAAGTTCGTCAACGTTGAGGGCTAGGCCCTGCGCCACCGCATCGTACACACTGGTCTTGTGGCGAGAGAACGCAGGTGCGTGCTCCCACAGGTCAAAATACTTGTTGTTACGCCCAGCAGGCGTGGAGATCACCCGCAGCTTGAGCGCACCACGCAGCGGGTTGGAGATGATCGGGTAAACCGCACGCCAGATTTCCTCGGGGTTTTCGTGAAACGCGAACTCGTCCAGCACGAGGTTGGCGGAGTAACCACGCGCGGTGGACGGATTGGCAGGGAGCGCGAGCACCCGCGCCCCGTTGGGAAACCGGAGCTGCGATTTCTGGATTTCGGGCCGGTATTCTTGGCCGGTCGAGTAGCTGACCGCGTCGCAGAAAATCCCAGCAGCGCGGTTCACCTTGTCCATGAACTCCAATGCCTGCCGTTCACCGGCGCTCAGGATGACCCAGTCGCCTCCCGTCTCAATGGCGTCGGCTACCACCTCGAAGGACGCGGCCAGCGAGCCGCCAATCTGCCGCGATTTGAGCCAGATTTTGAAGCGTGCTTTGTCCTGCACCCAGGCGCGTTGGTAGGGCAGCAACAAATCCAATGGCGTGACCGCGAGGCGGCGGTCGGGCTTGTAGGGTTTTTTAGGGGCGGCTCGGCTCATGGCGTGGGCGTCGTCACAGCGGGCAGGGTCGGCGCTTCGCTGGCACCGAGGCGGGAACGCCATTCGCGCATGATGTCCTTCTCGCGGTCGGGCGTGATGTTAACCTGCGTGGCCACCACGGTCGTGGGCTGGTCGCGGTAGGTGTCGGGTTTGTGGGCCTTCAAAAAGAAGATTAAGCACGCGTCGGAGTAGCGGCGGCGCTCACCGCACTGCTGTCCCTTGGCGTCGAACACCGGCTCACTCCAGCCGTCGATGCCACGGCGTTTCAGTTCGAGTTCGGCCTCTTCGATGCGCGAAGAATTACGCACGCGGTCACGCTCCAGCTGGGCCGATTGGAGCACCGGCACGAGGTCCGGTTTGCGCTGCAAGTGGCGGTAAAACGTGGACTGGTCGATGCCTTCTTTTTCGATGGCGTTGAGTGACGGCGAACCGTCGCGGATGTCCTGCACGATGCGGTCAAAGAGCGCTTGGCTGAACTTGGGCGAGCGACCGAGCTTGGCGGCTTTAGGGACGGCGATGGGCATTGAGGAGGAGCCCGTGTCAACGGGCGCGGCGGAAGTCGGAGCACGGTTGGCGGAGGCCGGTGGACGGTCGATGACGAGGGGCGGAATAGGCGCGCGCAGGCGGATTTGGCGGTGGTTCGAAAACGCGCTGGGGGGTTGGGGGCTCGGGCGGTTCGGGTTTTTTGGCTCGGGGTTCGGGGCGGGCGTAGCCCGGCCCTCGGGCGCGGAGTCGGGCCGCGGCGAGGCTGGGCGAGCACGGCACGACGGAGCCGCGTGCCAGGGGCACGCAAGGCGCGCCAAGACGCCAGCGGAGCGATGCGGCGCGGACGCGCGGGGCCACCGCGCCGGCTGGGCGGCGGGGGGAAGCTCCCCCCGTGAACGAGCTTGCGAGTGAACTTGGGGGGGCGCCTGGCGGCCGGCCGGACCAGCGATGGCTTTGTGCTCAACTCGCCCAGCGACGGGACGCCTTAGAAAACGGACGGCCCGGGCGGGGGCGGGGGGTATCTATTCGCGCGGTAGCGCCGCTAAAAGACGTTCTACCGGCGAAGCCGAGTGATATTTCTGGGTGCGCGCGCATACTGACAACGCACCGTAGTGAGCCCCGAGGGTGGAGCGTGTAATACGACATTATGACCAGTGGCCGCCGCCCCGAGGGAATGCTTGGACTGAGGGGCGGATTAGCGGCCATTGGACATAATGTCCTGTTACACGCGGAACCCGCGCAGCCGCTGTGCCAGATCAGCCCGGACGTGGGACGTGGACGGCTGGACACGACGTCGGACGTGACTCGGGGAACGCCGTCGCGTGCCTGCCGCCGTCGCCCTCGCCGGGCCTGGCACTGCGGGTGCCGGGGCTCACGGAGGTGCAGCCCGCGTTTTTCGCGCGCGTTCCATTGTGGGCCGTGAGTGAGCTTGCGAACAAGCCGCTGACCTTGGTTAGCCGTGGGGCGTTGTCGCCCCGCGCATCAAAGCCTTCCGGCGTATGAGGTGGGCTGTAGCGAGTCGGCGAGCGGTGGGCCCAAATTATTGAGGCCGGGCGAGTCGGCGGCACTCGGTGAGCACCTGGCTCGGCAGGCGCGGAATCGAGGGTCGCTGTCTCGCCCCGCTGAAATTGGTTCGTTGAGGATGTTAGCAGCCGGACAGGCGAGCAGGCGCTGGCGGTCGGGCGTCCGGAATGGAGCGGAGTGTGGGAGTGGAGACGGAGGGGCACAGGGGCCGCCGGGCCGGGGGTTTGCGGCCGTCTCGGCCGTAGCCCCGTTTTGACGCTGCGGTTCCTGGCTCGGCAGGATCCGTGGCGTGAGGGGCGAAGGACGTTGCGGCCCCCCGGCTGGGCGGACCCTGGGACCCGCAGACGGAACGCACGCACGTAGCGGAATGTAGGGCGACAGAGCGCCTGCGTCTGCGGGCGGATTATCGTGCGGCTTACGCCGGAGCGCGTGAGCGGGTTCGCCAAGGGAGCGGAGCGAGCGCAGGCGTTGAGGCACACGCATCACGGGGGCGGACGAAAACCGTTGAGGCCCCACTGCCCCGCTCTTCTCGCCTGCAAGCGAGCGCACATCGGAGGTGGTCAGAGGAGGCCTGCTTCGCGCTGGTCGATCAGGAATTGGCCAGGACTGCGAACTTGGAGACTGTAAACCTGCGACCCGATTACCTTCTGGAAATCGGCTTCGTCGAGCGTGAGTAAAGCGTCAGCCTCGGCACCCAAGGCGGAAAGCAGGACGGGGCGATCTTTGGATTTGGGGAAAACCAGTACCTTGTCGTAGGCGAGCTCGATGGGGACAAGGGTGAGCCGAGGGAGGAGCGATGAACGCCAATACGGCAAGGCTTTGGGGCCGAGCTTGCGGGCGTTGCGGTCCGTCTCCTCGACGCAATAAAGCGATGAGAGCAACTCCCACCCATTGGTTTCGGCGTGGGTAAACAGGTAACGCGAGGCCCCCTTGGCCGAACCTGCGGCCGCCAGCAGGACGCTGGTATCAATGAAAAGTTTCACTTCTTTGACTTGGCTTTCCCTGCGCGAGTGAAGGTGGCCATTTCGGCTTCATCACGTGAGATCCAGCGGGCTAGTTTTTCACGGGGTATGTCACGCACCGGGACGGCGGCGGCGGCTTGCAGAAAAAGCCCCCCGTCCCGTTCCTCGACGATCACCAGGGGGCTGTCGAGACCATCAAGCCCCAGCTTACGGCGGAGAGCGGGAGGAAGGGTGAGGCCACCGCGTTTGCTAATGGGAAGTGTAAGCGTCATGCCGTAATGCTGCATTGCGGCATGACGGTTGGCAAGCATCGCGCACAATGAAGCGCCGAGCTGCGTCCCCCTCGGCATTTTAGGCCGCAAGGTCGTCGTAGAGGTTCTTGAACCAGGTGAGTTCTTGCCGGAGCAGGCGGCGTGCTTCGGGGGTCCACTTGGCCAGCGGGGTGTCGTCGGTGCGGCGGTGGTACCAGCGCCGGAACTGATCCAGCCCTTTCGTGAATTGGATGACCGGTGTATTCGCATCGGGCTGGACGGCTTCGCGTGGAGCCGGTTCGGGTAATACCCCCGTTGCGAGGTAAGCCTGACGCAACGAGTGGGCATCATTGAAAAACGACACATGTGTCGTTTTTGATAATCGAATGTAGCGTTGGGCCGTTCGTCCCGAGATTTCGGGACAATTCACGGCAAGCCAATCCGTCCAAGCCCCATGGGGCAAACTGCTCTTTTGTCGTTCGAGTAACCGCCCGCAGTCGATGGCCGCAACGATGGCGTGCTGGGCCTTTTCTCGGGCCGAACCAGCAAGGGTTTGGGCCTTGGTGAAGGCGGCATTGATCGCCAGCGCGAGGTCGATGGAGAGAACAATCCCCCCGTCGGTAGCTACGGCGGGAAGGATTTCGAGTGAGACAGGTTTAGTTTTGGGCGCGGTCATGTTTTGAGGTGTGCGATGTCAATTGGGCGAGGCGGTAAATGCGGCGGGCTCGCTTGGTGCGCATCCCCCGCGACGGTGGCAGGCCGAACGTTTCGGACCACTTCACGACGAGTTTGGAAAACCCCGCGCGTGTCACCCCGTGGCGTTCGGCGAGCGCGGCTTCGCTCAGGCCTTCGATGTCCATGAGGCCGGACGCGAAACAGGCGGCGTCGAAGGCGAGCATGGGGTTGGGGTGCGACCGGATGCGGGCGCAAAACGAAGCGAGGATCGCCGAAGCTGAGGCTGCCACTTGGTCGGCAGTGGCGTCGGTTGGGCTGGGATCATCGGCGTCTTCGGCAACGGAGTCGGGCGTAGGATCGGGAGCAGCGCGACGTTCGAGCAAGGTGTCGTCGTGCTGGGGCGTGTTGGTGTGACGCGTGGCGTCGGGTTGAGCCAAGCCCCCCGCCGCGAGTTGAGCTCGTTCGGCGGGTGAGAGGCTGGCCACCCAAGCGCGATAGGCCTCCGAGTATTGGGCATCGCGGGCTGCTTGGCGGTCGGCGCAGGTCATGGCAAGGGCTTGGGGGGTGGGGTGGCTGCAAGGGGCAAGGAATCGGCGTCAGGTGGCTTGGCGGTGGCGGGGGCTGAGTCGAAATCGCTCCGCGCTTCCGCTACGTCGGACGCAACGAGTGCTGCGACGTGGTCGCTTTGCCGGATGAGGGTGAGCCAGTCGTCGGCGCGCATCGTCACGAGCCAGCCGGAGCGGTTGCGGGTGTGGGCCACTATCGGCGTCTTGCGCGCACCGGCGTCGCGGATTGCCTGGTCCATCGCTCGCCAGATGTTGAGCGCTTCGACGGCCTTCACCTCGAAGTGGATGCCGGGCAGCTCCGGACAAGCCACGTCGGGCGAGTCGGTGCCGCCCGCGTACTGTACGCCTCGATGGGCTTTGAGGAAGCCGGCTTCGCGCAGCACGTCACGCCAACGGCGCTCACCGCGTTTACCTTTTTCGCGTGAGTTCATCGGGCACCTCCAGCGGCGAAAGTTGCGAGTGGTGAGTAGCGGGTAGCGAGTAGTCGGAGCGGCGTGGGCGGTTGGTCCGTCCCGTCGAAAGAAGAGAGGCGAGCGTTAGCGTAGCTCGCTCTCTTCTTCTTTAGAAGAATAGCAGCAGGGGCTAGCGTCACGCTTAGCGCCACCTGTGAGCTAGTGACGCTAAGGAGGGGGGTGGCGCTGACCGGCGTCACCGTGGCGCGCAAGGTGGCGCGGGGCGAGCAATGGAGGTTATTCTGCGGCGACATAGTTGACTCCTTTCCACGTCTTGGAGGCACGGTCGAAGATGAGCATGCCCCTGTCAGGGTGGCGGATCGTATGGAAGACCGATACCGCCTTGGTGGGGTCTTTCCCCGCTGCCGTCAGCTTGGCGGAAATGTAGGCGATCACGGCGCTTTCCTCGGGGTTTGCCGAGTTGGCCAGCGGTGGCATGCTGGAGAACATGGCGCGGTGGCTGCCGGGTATGAAACTAGTCTCACGACGGGCGGAGGCAGGTTTGTTGTCGCGCCCCTGAATCGCCTTCGGGTCGGCGGCGATACGCTCGAAGTGATGGGTGGTCCACTGGATCACGAACTCGGGTTGCGGGGGTAGGTCGCGCAGGATCGGTGTGATGGTGAACGCCTCCGGCTGTTCATGGGGTGACATGATCAGTAAGGCGTCTGGATCACGGCCGAAGACTGATGCACCGGCAACGCGGTCGATGGCGTCGCGTCCGGTGAGGTTACCCTTGGGGAAATGGGCCGCGATCAGAACCGCTGTATGGGTGTCGTGGGCCAACTTTTCGAGCTCGTTCAAGACCTGCGCCATCTCGGTATTTGAATTCTCCTCACGGTCCCCGTAGGTCTTATAGATTGGGTCGATGATGATGAGTTCGGCTCCGACTCGCGCGACCTGCTGGCGAAGTCGGGTAGAAAGTTCAGTGATTTCGTTGTCCTTGCCGCGCCGATTCCAGATGTGGAAGCGAGACAGGTCATCGGGCATGAACTCGCGACCGGCACAGACTAGGCGGATGCGCTTCCGGTAGCTGAATTTGGCAATCTCCAGGTTCACGTAGAGGACGGAGGCGGCACGGGTTTGAAAGCCGCACCATGGACGCCCCAAAGAAACCGAGATGGCGAGGTCAGTTAGATTCCAGGTCTTCCGGCTCTTGGACGGTCCGGCGATGATCATCTTCGCGCCTTGAAACAGGATGCCTTCGATGAGCTGGGGTGGATCCGGTTCGTTCTCAGCGCAGAACGTGTTACCGGTGACAATGTCGCGGGCGTCTACATGCTGGGCTTCCCACGCAGAGAACGAGGAGGCCCCGAGATTCACGGCGAGGAGGCGTTGCACGCCCTCATTGCGCAGGCCGCCGGGGCAACGGGAAAAGCGCGACGGGTTTTTATTGGCCTTGTCGATCTGGAAGCCGGGCAAGGATGCCCAGACTTTCTCGCGGCGGGCGTGGTATTCTTCGCGGTTCTTCGCGTCAATCCGCACCCACGCGTGCACCGAGTTACCGGCTGAGTCGATCAGCGCAGCGATGGGCAGACCGGAGGCGCGGAGCTGGCGTTCCTGCTCGGGCTTGGAGATCACGTCGCTTTCAACCAGCACGTGACGCAGGGCGGTTACATCTTCGTCGGTGCCCTCGGCTCCGTGGCGCACCGGGTTGATGCGGATGAACAGACCATGATGCCCACTGAACACGTGGGCGATGCCTCCGCGTGAAGAGGCGCGTTCGATCCAGGCGTCACGGGTGAGGATGTTGACGCCACCGTTTTCAGGGATGGCGCGCTCGGCTTCGGGGTGAAGCGTGCCAGGGGCGATGGACAAGACATCGGCCGGCTCGAAACAGGCGCGGAGGAAGACCTCGAAGGCTTCGCCTTCGGAATGACCAATGCCCAATGACAAATGACCATTGGTAGGATTGGGAGAATGATGGGACATGGGGGATGAGGGGCCGGTGGAGCGGGCGAGGTGGCCGCGGCCTTCGGTGGGTGATGCGGCGCGGTCGGCGTCGGTCAGTTTGTGGGTGAGGTCAGGCTCGGACCACGGGGGCGAGCAACGGGCGTTGTACTCGGCAAAAAGCGGGGCGGCGTCGGCCACCGCCAGGCCGAAGCCCTGCACCAATGTGCAGGCAACGGCGAAGGTCTGGTCGTGGCCATGCTGGCCCGAAACGGCGGGCGGTATTTTGGCGAGATAACGCCGGGCGCGCTCGATCAGGTCGAGCGGCCCGGCGCTGGCGGAGGGCGAGGTGTAGCGCAGGGACATTATGCAGCCCTCCGGGTTGGCTGGTTTTTGAACCGATCCGTCATCCACACACCGGCGTCGGCGAACGTGACAAGATCAGGGCGGGGATGACCGTTGCGGCGCAGGCAGGCGACTTGCTTGGGCGTAGCCAAACCAAGGTTACGCCGGGCGAGGATGCGGTCGATAATCGCCGCCGCGTGACCTTTATCCCGGATGGCGGCCGGATCGAGGCCGTTGCGTTCGAGTAGGCTGAGCTGCTTGAACGAGGGCGGCTGGTGGTGCCACGCCATGGTCGGGGCGTACTCGGCCAAGTCGAGTTCGTGCAGAGAGAGCGCGAATTCGACCGGATCGATCTGGCGCGCCGCCCGCTTGGCGTTGGCAGCCAGCTCGGTGGCAAGCGAGGCTTCGCGCTGGGACTTGGCGTCGATTTCCGCCTTTAGTAAGTCGAGCTCCTTACCGACAGCCGCTTCGACGGACTGGGCAATCATGGCATCGGCGATCTCTGGCGTGGATGCCACCAGATGAGCAGGCCGCACAATGGAGTGGCGGCCGGTCATCCAGAGGAAGTCCAACACCAGCAGGTTTTCCTTGCCTGGGTGAAGCCGCGTGCCGCGACCAATGATCTGCGCGTAGAGGGCGCGGACCTTGGTCGGGCGGAGGCAAATCACACACTCGATTGAGGGCTCGTCAAAACCCTCGGTGAGTAGCATCGAATTGCTCAGTATCTGGAAATCACCGGCGGCAAAACGGGCCAGCAGCTCGGCTCTATCCTCGCCTTGACCGTCGATGTGGGCGGCGGTGAAACCGGCCTCTTGGCAAAGTTCGACGAACAACTGGGAAGTGCGGATCAGTGGCAGGAAGACGAGGGTTTTTCGGGTGCCGATCGACTCGCGCAGGGCGGTGACGATGCCGCGTAATAGCGGCTCGATGGCGATACCCAGGTCGGCGTCGTTGTAGTCACCGGCCAAGGTGCGCACTTCGGTCAGGTTGATCTCCACCGGCAGCGTGAGCACCGAAATACGCGTGAGGTATCCTTGTTCTATCAGCTCGTGCAGACCGACCTCGAAGGCGATGTCCTCGAAGTAGGTGCCGAGGTTTTTCTTGTCACCGCGGTCGGGCGTGGCGGTCACGCCCAGCACTTTGGCGTGACCGTCAAAGTGCCGGAGTACCCGCTGGTAACTCTCGGCGAGGGCATGGTGCGCCTCGTCGACCACGACCAAATTAAAATGGTCGCGGGGCCAACGGCTGAGACGCTTTTCGCCCATCAGGGTTTGCACCGAGGCGACCACCACCTGGGCGTTGAGGCTGGCTTGGCGGGTGCCGCATTCGGTTTCGGCGACGATGCCAGTGGCGC
Organism: Opitutus sp.; assembly: GCA_024998815.1. Taxonomy (NCBI): domain Bacteria; kingdom Pseudomonadati; phylum Verrucomicrobiota; class Opitutia; order Opitutales; family Opitutaceae; genus Opitutus; species Opitutus sp. The sequence goes on along the minus strand of JACEUQ010000001.1, from coordinate 1,518,087 downwards.
GGGTGAGCTTGTCCGCCGCTTGGCTGAGTAATTCCTCGCGGTGGGCGAGGATCAGGGTGCGGCCGGGCGCGAACTTTTCTGCCGTGTGGGAAAAGATCACGGTTTTACCGGCGGCGGTGGGGAGGACGGCCAGCAGTTTACCGTGCTGGCGGAACTTGCTGAGTACGGCCTCGACGCAGGCCGTTTGGTAGGGGCGGAGGTTAAAACGGCTCATTGGCGGCTCCTTCCTTTTTGGCGGCGTTGGCGGAGGCGGCCGGAACGGTGGGCAGAAGCGGGGCGAGCCAGAATTCCACTTTATTGTTAGCCTTGCCGTTGTAGTTCTCGACTTTGAGGCGGACGCGCAGGGTGAGGCCGATCAGCTCTTCGGCTGTGAGTTCAACTAATTCTTCAGGATCAATTTCATGGCCTAGCGCCCGGCGGAAGGCGTCGATTTTCCAGGCGGAGGAGGCGGATGCGACCAGGTAATCGAAAACCTTCGCGCTGGCTCCGTCGGGCGTTTCAGCTAGGAGTGTGAGCTTGATCATATCCGCGCCGGTGGCGCGCGAAACGGTTTCGGTGGCCTCGACGATGGCGACCGTATAGTCACCGGCGGGTACGTGGTAGGATTTGGGGGCGTCGGCGGAAGCAGTGTATTTCATGGTAATTAAAGGGAGGGTTGGGAGGCGGAGGATTGAGCGAGGAGGCCGAGCGCGACGGCGCAGCGGCGGGTGAGGCGGAGGTCGTTGGCGAGGTAGTCGAGGGCACCGGCGGGGTCGGTCGCCCACTGGGCGGCGAAGTCCGCGCCGTGACCTGTCTTGCGGCCGACGCCGAGGAACTGAGCTAGGCGGTCGAGCGAGACGGAGTCCTCGCGGTTGCCGCATCGCCAGCAGTCGAGCAGGTCGCGGCAATGGGAGGGCAGAAACCGGCCGGAAACGAGTTCGGTCGGCACCGGCACGCGGAGATGCCAGGAGCGGCGGATCAAAAACGGCAGGTCGAAGCGGTTGCTGTTAAACCCGATCAGCTCGGCCTGCAGGTAACCGGTGGGGGCGATCAGTTGCCAAAAGGCACCGATATCAGCGGCCTCATTATTGGAGGCAAAGAAGCCGATTTCTCCGGTCGCCTCGTTGGTGTAGCCGATCGCGAGCACCCGACCGGTGAGCGCGGAGAGGGCCCCGGACTGGAACCACTCGGCCTCCTTTTCGGCGACGTAGGCGCGGATCTTTTCGGGGTCCTTCCAGTTGGCCGGGGCCTCAAAGTGCGGCACGCACTCGGCGAGTTCGGCGCGGGAACGCGGGCCGGTTTCGATGTCGAAAATATAGGTGCTCATCGGGCACCTCCGTTCTGGCGCGAGGCCGCTTTGGCTGCGGTCGAGGTCGACGCCTCGGCAATCTTGTTCATCTGGTCCTGTAGCTTGCCGATTAACCGTTCGGCTTGGTCGGCGGTGAGTTCGTTCCAGTGCAGGTCGATGCTATCGCAGCCGATCCAAGCGAAAGCCTTTGCGCGGTCCTCGTGCGTTTTGTTGAGGGTGACCCAGTAGAGGTCGATTTTTTCGGCCTGCTCGCGGGTGATTAGGAGCAACGGTGAGGCTGGCGTGGTTGCAGCAGGCGATGAGGAACGGACCTTGGGCGACGCCGGTGCTGGTGTGGCGGGGGTTGCTGCGCGGGTGAAGAGCGGGGCGAGGCTCGCGACGACGCAGGGGACTTTGTCTTCGAGACCGTAACGGTTTTTAGCATCCCAGGCTGCTGTGTGAGTGGTGTGGATGACCCGTTCACGGCCACCGACGGCACGCTGTTTACCGTCCTTTTCTGTGACCTTGGTGACGAAGTTCACAAATAACAGGGCATCGACCCACTCCTTCACCAAGGCGGCGACCTGTTTGCTCAGTTTCAGCTCAAAGCGGTCGTAGGCACCGACCGCGTCGGGAGCCTCGAACTTGCGGATCATCGAGTGTCCAACGAGGACCACGTGAATACCGCGGTCGCGGAGCTTTTCGAGCAGGGCCAAAAAGCGGGCGAACTCCTCGGCAAGGTAGACGTTACCTTTGCCGTAGCCGAAGTCTTCCAGGCTCTCCTTGTTGGCCTTGCGGCAGACTTCCTCGATGAGGAGCTTTTCGGCCCAGTCGATGGAGTCGATCACTAGGGTTTGAAACCCATGGTCGGCGGCGACCAGGTGGTTGGTGGCGGCGAGCAGCTCGGCCCAGGCGCGGGGCCGGGGGAAACGGGCGACGTCGAGGTGGGCGGAGCCTCCCTCGGTATCAAGGAACACCGGTGCGGGGAAACCGGCGGTGAGGGAGGTCTTGCCGACGCCCTCCGGCCCGTAAAGGGCGAGGCGGGTGGCGCTCGGGATCAGGCCGCGCGTTATGGTCACGGGGGCGGCTGGTTTATTGACGGCGGAAACAGACATTTGTTTGCAAATCACCAGAGCGCCGAACGGGAGGCATAACCCGGAGCCTCCCATCCGGCTCCGCTGGCGGCGGAGGTTTTGCGGATATTTTGGGTTACGAAACCACGGGGGTAATTACCCAAATTACCCAAAAACGGCCCCGCGACTGGGGCACAAAAAAGCCGCCTGCGGTTCGCAAGCGGCTTTTGTAGAGAGGGTTAATCTGAATCTGGCGGTTCGTCGGGATCGGCGGCGAGGTCGAGGACGGGGACTGGGTAATTACCCACCGGCGGGGTAAAACGAGCCGATTGGGGCCGTAATTTGAAAAGCGGCCAGTAACCGAGCACCGGCACGCATCCGGGGGTTTCGTGAAACGGCGAAGTGGCTTTTTCGAAGCCAGCGGTGGGTAAATTCACCACCTGTTGCAACCCACTGGCGATTGATCGCATGCGATTGCGGGTGGAGTCGTCCCGTTTGCCCGGTGTTAGGGTAATCGGGATGCAACCGTGGTGTGCCGCGAAATCGAGCGCCCTCCACGCTTCGGTTTCAGCGCCGGCCTTGTTTTCGAAGCCAAGTTCGGCGCGGGAGTAGGAGCGTTCAGGCGAACCCGTCCTGTGAGCGATGTTGATTTTGCCGTTGGTCAGCAGTGTCACCACCAGATGCGCCCAGGTGGCCCCGGCTGGCAGGGGGAGCTTTTCCAAAACGCGGGCGGGCTCGCGGTCGAGATCGCGCCAGCGTTCGGCCAGTTCGAGAGTCGCTGCTAGCCGGTTTTTGCGGTCCAGCTCCAAAAAATCAGCCAGCACCCCAAGGCGGCCGCTGGCCATGGCGAGGGCGGTATCCACGGGTTGGAGCGCGGCACTGGCGGTTGGCACGAAAAAGACGGGCCGCTCGTGCTTTTGGGCGGCGACGAAGGCGACGTTTTGGGCGTGGCCGACCACCGAGGTGGCGAGGGAAACGAAGACCGGGATGCGGCGTTTGGTGGCGGTACCGAGCCGCCAGCAGGTCGGTGCCACCGCCTCGGGTGGGCCGTCGAGGGTTAGAGTCGAGGCGATGTCGGCCAACATTGCAGGCAGGTCGATGCGCCAAACCAGCCGGTCTGCGGCGGTGATTTCAAAATGTGGGCAAGCCTCGCCGGGCTGCGCGTAGGCTATAAGTCGGCCATCGGCATCTTCGTCGATCCGGTGCAGCCGACGGCAGGAGCGTTGGGCATGTCGACAGGGCACCCACCGCGCGGTTCGGCGGGTGTTGACGAGGTAGCCGGTCGGCAGCGAACGAAAGCAATCTGCGCCGAGGTGGTGGTGCCACTCGGACGGGACCGCGCAAACCCCCGCCAGCAACGGCAACCGCTCAAACAACCGCAGCAAAATCAAATTCGACATCAGCGTAGTCGGGAGTTGGTGACGTTTCGCTGAGAATGATGCCCGAGTTACGCATCCATTTTTCGATCAACTGGCCTTCGTTATCGCGCTTAAAACTGGCCTTGTTCGGGGTCTGCACGGTGACAAAGCGAGTGCGGCGCGAGTGACTGAAAGTCACCTCGAAACAAGCCGCCTGAATGGTGCGACCGTGGATGACGTTGGCCTCATTCATGGCTCTGCTGGCGAATAAATCATCGGCGCGGTAGAGGACCGACTCGGCCAACTCGCCACCGATGTGAACATCGAGCTCGATCAACGTTATCGATTTGAGGCCGAGGATGTCGGCGCACACCAGCGACTGTTCGCGGGCGGTGCGGAGAGGTTCGAGGGTGTATTTGTCGGTGTCGGGAAAGGCGTCGGCTTTGTCGAGGAACTGCAAACCGCAGGCGTGGGTGTAGAGGTCGCAGTCGCGTTTTTTGGCGTGGATACGCACCTCATTATTTTGCGGGTCGTAGACGATCACGTCGAAGACCTCGCGGCGGAACAGGCAACTGTCGGACTCGCCCGGGGCGTCGGCTTTGACGATGCCCTCACGGACCAACGGGCCGCCGTGACGGACGATGAAGCGGAGGGTTTCGCTGCCGTCGTTTTCGGGGAACTGGAAAACTTTAACGCTCTCCGGCGGGTAAAACGGGGCGAGCAAGGTGGCGATTTGGTCCTGAAACGCAGCCAACTCGACTGCATTGAGCCGACCGGCAGGCAGGTTCAACGACGTGCGGTAGGAGCGGAAAGTACGGTTTTCGCGGGCATAGCGGCGGGCATTGGTGTTCTCGACGAGCTCGGGGTCGATCAGCCAGCGGGTCATGACGAAGACGACGTTTTCCATGTGGCGGTCACGGCTGAACGTGGGTTCGGTCTCGCGGATCGCGTCGACCAAGGCGGCGACGCCGGCCTCGTCGGACATTTCGTCGACCACGAACATGGCCTGGGCGAGACGCTTGTCCGGCATGGAGGCGAGCGGCTTCATCAACGTCGCGTGAAGCGCACGATAATCGAGATTTTCAGGGCTGTCGGGCCAGTCGAACTGCAGGGATTGAAGAAATCCCTGATGCGGAAGGAAAAACCGGTGGAGCAGAGCGGCCGGAATGGAGCGCAGAAGGCCCAGGGAGGTGAACGTGCGAGGATTGTAGTTCGACATTAGGGGGTGTGCAGGGGTGTGCGGGCGCGCACCTCGCGTGAAGGAGGGAAAACCCTCAAACCCGCTTGGTCGTTAGCCCAGACAAGACCTTAGCGGTTGTGGGGTGTGGACCTTTCTTGGCTTGGATCAATTGATTACTAATTATTAAAAGTTTAAATAATAGGCACTTAAGTTACCCAGTTAATTTTCGATTAACTGGGTTTTTGAGGGAACCGGACGCGGTGAATGGGTTACTGTGGTTGCCAAAAAAGCCCGCCGATAAGGGCGGGCAGGGGCGCGGCAAGGGCGACGCCGGAAATCGGCGCGATGCGACGGGATGCGAATCAGGCGCGGGCGGGAATTTTTAGTTTGGTGCGGATATGGAGCGAAACCTCTGCCGGATCATAATAAACGAAGTGGCCGACGCGGTGATGAGGAATGCGGCGGAGTTTGGACCATTCGCGCAGAGTGCGGATGGAGGGTTCACGACCGATGGGGAAAATGCCACTGGCGCGAAGACCTACTACGTCGGTGAGTTGCGCGTTGATCGAGGGTTGAATACAGGGAGCGGAAACGGTGGTTGGGTTCATGCGTCCAAGGCGGGGTGTCAACGTGGCGGCGGAAAAAAGCCCGCACGGGTGAAGGTGCGGGCGGTGATCAAAAACGACATCTGTGTCGTTTTTGGGGAGGGGTTGAAGGCTGGCAGGGATGGGCGAGGTCAAATAGGTCAACATTGACTGATTTGACCCCGGATTAGCACGGGGTGGTGGAGTGGGTTGGGTGCCGACTAGGCGGCGATGGGTAAGGGGATCGCGGCGGTGGCGGGGACCGGCGTCGGCAGGATTCCGAAGAACTGCTCGGCCTCGGCAGGGGTTTTGAGGTCGAGGTAGTGCTTGCGGATGATGCTCTCTGAGTTGCCCGCCTGGAGTGCTGCCTCGCCCATCGATCGGTATTTGGCGACGTGCATGGAAATGAACGTGTGCCGCATGATGTCGTGGGACAGGTCGAAGGATTTGGCCACAACGGCGCGGCTATTTTTAAGGTTTTTCGGGATGATGGGGAAGCGATCGAGCGGGTAGGCGGTCAGCCAAGCCGCGAGGTTGGGCTGGATGGTTACGTTGCGCTTCATGCGCACCTTGGACACTTCGGGCTCGATCAGGATGACGCCGGTATCGAGACGGACATGGTCGGCTTGGAGCTTCATGATTTCGCCATTCCGTACGCAGGGGCGGATGCCGGCAAACAGCGCCAAGGCGAAGAACGGCACCATGACACCGCCGTCAATCTGCTCAACGTGGTGCATGAGCTTGGCGGCTTGCTCGGCGCTAAGGGTTTTGGCAGAACCTCGCCGGTGAGCGATGCGGTGGTGGGGCATCTTTTCGACCGGATTGGTGGCGACCCAGTCCTTCTGGAAGGCGAACTTAAAAAAGGTATGCAGGATACCTCTGCGATTATTGATCGTTTTGGGGCAGGCGTTGCCACGCTGACAAACCTCGGTGAGTTGCAGGGTGGTGAGTTGGGAAACAAGCACGCCCGGAAAGCTTTTCATGAGAACTTCCAGTTGGCGGCGGATGTGGTGGTGTTGGGAGATCGAGAGCAGATTCTGGTCATGCTCCCGTGTCTTAAAAGCGATGTAGGCGGCTACAGCTTCGGCTAGGGTTTGTTCGCGATCAGGCGCACGGTAGTTGGCCAAGGCGAAATCGACGTAAAACACTAGAGACTTAGGGGCCTCTGAAAGGCGGCGAAAGACGGTTTCGGCGTCATGGAGCTGCTCGTCGGTCAGGCGTGTTAAAGCAGTGCGAACGCCTGCCTCGGTTTGAGCGGCCTTGGCTTCGAGGGATGCCTTTTCGGCTCCGGCCTCGGCACGGGTTTTGAAGTTCTTGCGAATGCGAAGACCGTTGATGCGGCCATCGACTCGCCAAGAGGTGATGCCGTTGGGATTTATGAAGCGGCTAACGGTGAATGCGGACGGGGACATGTTTAGGTTGCCATGTCAATTGGACAACCTAGTCAGCTCGTTTTATTAAACCGCTAATTAGTAGCGGCTTAACTGGCGGAGGGGGGGGGATTCGAACCCCCGGTTGGCTTGCGCCAACACATGATTTCCAATCATGCGCATTCGACCACTCTGCCACCCCTCCTGAGTGTCTCGGTTGCTTCCTTGCGTCAGCACAACCGATGAGCGAAGGGGCAGAGAAAGAGGTGTTCGTTGGCGCGGGTCAATGGCGAAAATTGGGATATTCCGCTAACTCGGCGCGGCGCGTGCTCTATCCCTGCAACCTTTACCGAAATGCGTCTTGCGCGACAGGACTCGACCGCTAGGGTTCCGACCTTTTACGACTTTTTCAACCGACCTACGACCATGGTTTCCGCTAACAACGAACTGGCTTACAACACAAAGATCGAGGGCGACATTGTGGTCACGCGTGCCGACGCGGTTATTAACTGGCTGCGCAGCTCCTCGGTGTGGCCGATGCCCATGGGCTTGGCCTGCTGCGCCATCGAGTTAATGGGCGTCGCCGCCTCGCGCTTCGACATCGCCCGCTTCGGCGCCGAGGTGTTCCGCTTCTCCCCGCGCCAGGCCGATTGCATGATCGTCGCCGGCACGGTCACCTACAAAATGGCCCCGCACGTTCGCCGCATCTATGATCAGATGGCCGAGCCGAAGTGGGTCATCGCCATGGGCGCCTGCGCCAGCTCGGGCGGCATGTATCGCAGCTACGCCACCCTCCAGGGCGTCGATCAAATCATCCCGGTGGACGTATATATCAGCGGTTGCCCGCCCCGCCCTGAGGCCCTGCTCGACGCTCTGCTCAAGCTCCAGGCCAAGATCAAAACCGAGCCCTCCGCCACCAAGCTGCTGACCTCGGCTTAATTTAAAAACACGCGCCTCCGCCTCGTTCACCGCCCTTTTTCTCATGACCGCGCCCGCCGACGTCACCGCCGCCCTTCAGTCCAAGTTCCCGCTAGCCACGCTGCGCCCCAGTGGTGATCACCCGGCGCTCAACTTGCCCATCGCCGAGGTGTTCGCTGCGCTCAAGTACCTGCGCGACGAGTTTGCCTACGACTTTCTGGTGGACGTGACCGCCATCGACAACGGCGTCGATGCCTCCCCTCGCTTCACCGCGGTTTGGCACGTGTATTCGACCACTGGGCACGGCTATGTGCGCTTGGCCGCCGATTGCTTGAAGGACGAAAAGCCCGTGGCACCCAGCGTGGTTTCGCTCTGGGCTACGGCCAACTGGCACGAGCGCGAGGCGTTCGACTTGATGGGCATCGTGTTTGAAAACCACCCCGACCTGCGCCGCATTTTGATGTGGGACGGTTATCCCTACCACCCGCTGCGTAAGGATTTCCCTCTGGCCGGCATTCAGACTCCGTTGCCCGATATCGAGGTCGGCGAACTCACCGGTGCCTCAGTTAAACCGGCACCAATGATGGGTGGGCCCTTTGTGGCCTCCTCGGGCGAGATGAATATGACCGATGCCGAGCCCAGCGCCAAAGACGAGAGCTGGAACGAGCGCAGCGAAAAACCCGCCACTGCCTAATCTGCGACCATCGCACCGAACCTAGCCCAAACCGCACCACTTTCCGATGGCCACCGAATACGCCTTTCCCGATAGCGCCGCCAAGAACGCCGATGCCGCCGCGCAGGAGTTCCAGACCGAAAAAATGTCCCTCGCCATGGGGCCGTCCCACCCGTCCACCCACGGTGTGCTCCGCCTCCAGCTCGAGCTCGACGGCGAGGTCGTGACCCAGTGCGATCCGATTCTCGGATACCTGCACCGTGGCGACGAAAAGATCGCCGAGAACATGACCTACAACCAGTTCGTGCCCTACACGGACCGCTTGGACTACCTCGCCCCCTTGGCCAACAACGTCGCTTACGCCATCGCCGTTGAAAAGCTCGCCAATCTCCAGGTGCCGGCCCGCTGCGAAGCGATTCGCGTCATCTGCTGCGAGCTCGCCCGTATCTCGGCTCACTTGCTCGGTCTAGGCGCCTACGGCATCGATGTCGGCGCATGGTCGGTGTTCCTCTACTCCTTCGAAGAGCGCGAAAAACTCTACAAGCTGTTCGAAGAGCTCACCGGCGCGCGTTTCACCACCAGTTACACCCGCATCGGTGGCGTCGCCCGCGACGTGCCCGAGGGTTGGAACGAGCGCGTCGGCAAGTTCTGTGACCAATTCTTGCCGATCCTCGAAGAGATTCTCAGCCTGCTCACCCGCAATAAAATTTTTACCGGTCGCACCCAGGGCGTGGGCATCATTTCCAAGGCCGATGCCATCAGCTACGGCCTAACCGGCCCCAACCTGCGCGGCTCCGGCGTGGCGTTTGACCTGCGCAAAGACCGTCCCTATTCCGGTTACGAAAAGTACGAGTTCGATGTTCCGGTCGGCACCACGGGCGACTGCTACGATCGTTACCTTTGCCGTGGCGAAGAGATGCGCCAGTCCGTGCGCATCGTCCGTCAGGTGCTCGCCAACTTCCCCGCCGGCTCGTACTACAACGAGGACGCCAAGAAGATCTTTGCCCCGCGCAAGGACAAGGTTCTCACCAGCATGGAGGAGTTGATTAACAACTTCATGATCACCACCGAGGGCCCGCAGATGCCGGCCGGCGAGGTGTATTTCGAGGCCGAAAACCCCAAGGGCGCGCTCGGCTTCTTCATCGTCAGCAAGGGCGGCGGCGTGCCTTACCGCATGAAGATCCGCAGCCCCAGCTTCTGCAATCTCTCCATCCTCCCCAAGGTCTGCGTCGGCAGCTTGGTGTCCGACACCGTCTCCATCCTCGGGTCCCTCGACTTCGTTATGGGCGAGTGCGACCGGTAAACGCTCCCCGAGTTTTAGCCCACGAAACACACGAACTTACACGAAACCCAATCGCCCAATCCGCCGATCCGACTTTTCGAGTCATTTCGTGTGTTTCGTGGGCAACCCTCCCTCCCTTTTTCGCCAGCAATGAATCTCAAGCCCGAAACCTACCAGCGTATTGACGAAGTCATCACGCACTACCCGGTGAAGCGCAGCGCCACGCTGCCGCTCCTGCACCTCATCCAAGAGGACGTCGGCCACATCTCCGAGGAGGCGATCACCTGGATCGCCCAAAAACTCGAGCTGCAGCCGATCAACGTGCTGGAAGTCGTCACCTTTTACCCGATGTTCCGCCGCGCACCCATTGGCCGCCGCCACATCAAGGTCTGCCGCACGCTGTCCTGCGCGCTGAGTGGCGGCTACAAAACCTGCGACACCTTCGAAAAAGAATTCTGCACCCACCGCGGTGAGATTTCACCGGATGGTGAAGTCACCGTCGAGTTCGTCGAGTGCCTCGCTTCCTGTGGCACCGCGCCCGTCGTCATGATCGACGAAATCCTCCACGAAAAAGTGGACGTCACCAAAGCCAAGCAGCTCTCCGCGCAGATCAAAGCCGAGGCCGCCGCCCGCAAGTAACCCTTACGCTCATCGCCATGCCCGCTCCTGAACAACGTCGCATCATTTTCCAGCACATCGACGAGCCCGGTTATACCAACGACATCGACTGCTACCTGCGCAACGGCGGTTACGAGGTCCTCAAAAAAGCCGTCGGTCGCAAACCCGAGGAGCTCATTGACGAGGTCAAAAAGTCCGGCCTGCGCGGTCGTGGCGGCGCGGGTTTCCCCTGCGGCGTGAAGTGGGGTCTGGTTGACCGCAAGAGCGGCAAGCCGATCTACCTCATCGTCAACGCCGACGAGTCCGAGCCCGGCACCTTCAAGGACCGCTACATCATGCACCAGGATCCGCACCAGCTGATCGAGGGCACGATCATCAGCTGTTTCGCCAACAACGTGAAGCAGGCCTACATCTACATCCGCGGCGAGATGCCTGAGGGCGCCCGCATTTTGGAAAAAGCCATCGCTGAGGCCCGCGCCAAGAATTTCGTTGGTCCCAACATTCTGGGTACCGGCTACTCCTGCGAAATCTACGTCCACCGCGGTGCCGGTGCCTACATCTGCGGCGAGGAAACCGGTCTCATCGAGTCGCTTGAAGGCAAGCGCGCCAACCCGCGCATCAAGCCTCCGTATTTCCCGGCCGTGCTTGGGCTTTACCAGTGCCCGACGATCGTCAACAACGTCGAGACGCTCTGCCACGTTAAGTACATCGCCGAGCATGGCGGCGAGGCCTACGCCAAGATCGGCACGCCCAACAACACCGGCACTCGCATCTTCTGCGTCTCCGGCCACGTGCAGCGCCCGGGTTACTACGAGTTCCCCGCCGGCACCATCACCATGGGCCAGCTGCTCAACGACGTCTGCGGCGGCCCGCTACCCGGTCGCACTTTCAAGGCCGTGATCCCCGGCGGTTCGTCCGCCAAGATCCTGCGCTTCGGCGAGCGCTTCAAAGGGAAGCGCAAGGTCGGCACCGAGATGGTCGATTACGATTGGGGCGTGGAGGATGTTCCCATGGACTTCGACTCCCTCGGCATGATCGGCACGATGGGCGGCTCCGGTGGCGTGATCGTCATGGACGACACCGTCAACATGGTCGAAGCCCTCGCCAACATTAACGCCTTCTACTCGCACGAGTCCTGCGGCCAGTGCACACCGTGCCGCGAAGGCTCCCTGTGGATGAAGAAAATCTCCAGCCGCATGGTCCACGGCGATGCCCGCCCGCAAGACGGCGCGCTGCTCAAGAGCGTGGCCGACCAGATTCCTGGCCGCACGATCTGCGCCTTCGGCGAAGCGTGCTCATGGCCGACCCAGAGCTTCATCGCGAAGTTCACCGACGAGTTTAACAACTACCACGAGGCCAAAAAACAGCCCAAACCCGCCGCCGCCAACGTCCTCGTTTGAACCGTTTGTTGCCCACGAAACACACGAATTAACACGAAACCCATCCGCCCATCCGCCGTTAGATCCTTTCGTGTCTTTCGTGTGTTTCGTGGGCTAAACATCCTTCTCCTTTTTCTCAATGATCCAGCCAGCCAAACCCGACCTCGTCACCGTCAACATCGACGGCAAGGAGATCGCCGTGCCCAAGGGCACCAACGTCATCGAAGCTGCCCGCCTCGTGAACGTTGACGTGCCTCACTACTGCTACCACCCGAAGCTCGCGGTGGTCGGCAACTGCCGCATGTGCCTGATCGAAATGGGCATGCCTGCCGTCGATCCCGCCACCAAGGCTGCGGTCATGGACCCGGCCACCGGCAAACAAAAGATCAATTGGATACCGCGCCCCCAGATCGGTTGCGGCACCACCGTTTCCCCCGGCCTGCACGTCAAGACCACCTCGCCGATGGTGAAGGACGCTCGTGAGGGCGTGATGGAGTTCCTTCTCATTAACCACCCGCTCGATTGCCCGATCTGCGACCAAGCCGGTGAGTGTAAACTCCAAGAACAGGCCACCGGTTACGGCCGTGGCTACTCGCGCTTCATTGAGCAAAAGAACGTGAAACCCAAGCGCACCCAGCTCGGGCCGCGTGTCACCCTCGACGACGAGCGCTGCGTGCTCTGCTCACGCTGCATCCGCTTCTCCCGCGACGTCGCCGGCGCCGATGTCCTCGGTTTTGTTGATCGCGGCAGCTACTCCACGCTGACCTGCCACCCCGACAAAAAGCTCGATCACAATTACTCGCTCAACACGGTCGATATCTGCCCGGTTGGCGCGCTCACCTCGACGGATTTCCGCTTCAAGATGCGCGTCTGGTTCCTCAAGCAGACCAACACGATTTGCACCGAGTCCTCGGTCGGCGTGAACTCGGTCGCTTGGTCCCGCGAAGGCACGCTCTACCGCATCACCCCGCGCCGTAACGACGAGGTTAACGACACTTGGATGGCCGATTCCGGCCGCGTGCTCTACAAGCAGGTTCAGGCTACGGATCGCCTCACGTCGGAGACCGCGCTCGATGCCCTCATCGCCCAAGCCGCCGCTAGCTTTAAGGCGTCCGCTGGTGCAATCGCCGTGGTCGGTTCGGGTCGTAGCTCGGTCGAGGAGCAGTTCCTCACCAAGAAACTCGCCGCCGCGCTCAACGCTTCCGTATCTCTCGTCAGCCGCACCGCCCAAGGCGACAAGTTGCTCATCTCAGCTGACCGCAATCCGAACGTCCGTGGCGCGCTCGTGACCGGGCTCATCACCGCGTTACCGGCCGCCCAGCTCACCTCGCTCGCCGCCGACATCGACTCGGGCAAGGTGAAGACCGTGGTTTCGATCGGTGAAGACCTGATCGCCGCCGGCCTCACCGCCGCGCAACTCGCCAAGGTTTCCATCGTTTACCTCGGCACGCACGCCAACGCGACCAGTGCCGCCGCCAAGACGGTGATTCCGACCGTCACCGTGTTTGAAAAAGCCGGCTCGTTCGTGAATCAGCAGTTCCGTATTCAGAAGTTCATTCAAGCGATTCCGCCTTTGGCTGGCGCGCACAACGACCTATCTGTGCTTGCCAAGCTGATCGCCGCCGCCGGAGCCGCTGCACCTGCTGATCAGATCGGCACGCTCTGGCCTCTGATTGCCGCCGAGGTTCCGGTTCTGTCTTCGGTGCTCTACAAAACCATTCCCGATACGGGTGTGCTTCTCGATGCCACAACGTGGCGGGCACTTCCGTTCGTCGAAGACCAGACCCTTCATTTCAAGCCCGCTGCGCTCGCCGCCGCGACCGTCTAACCAAGCCGCGCTGCCATGTTCGACCTCTACTTCGAAATTCCGCTCTGGATCCGTCTTGTTCTGCAAGGCACCGCCGTGATCCTTGTGCTCTTTCCCATCGCAGCCGCGTGCTCGATGGCCGAGCGCAAAATCTCCGCTTGGCTCCAGGGTCGTCCTGGCCCCAACCGCACCCTGCCTCCGCTGCTCGCTTGGGTACCCGGCATTTGGGTACTGCAAAAGCTCGGTATCTTCCAGCTCGCCGCCGACGGTGGTAAATTCGTCTTCAAGGAGGACCCGGTTCCCGGCCACGTTAATAAACTCTACTTCATCGCCGCGCCGATTTTGGCCATGATCCCCGCGCTCACCACGGTGGTCGTGGTGCCTTTTGGCGCGTATTTGGATTCCGCCGGTAAACTGGTCCCGTTGGTTCTGGCCAACGTCGATATCGGCCTGCTCGCGGTGTTCGCCGTTTCTTCGCTCGGCGTTTACGCTGTGATCCTCGCTGGTTGGGCGTCCAACTCGAAGTATCCGTTCCTGGGTGCTGTCCGCGCCTCGGCCCAGTTGGTCTCCTACGAGCTGTCGATGACGCTGTCCGTGCTGCCGGTATTCCTGTGGATTAACGCTCCCGGTGGTCAAGGCACGCTCAGCCTGTTCGACGTGGTGCAAAGCCAAAGCCAGCCTGGTTTCTGGGGCGGGGCTTGGTTCGTGTTCACCATGCCGCTGTCGGCCTTCATCTTCTTGGTCGCGCTCTTTGCGGAGACCAACCGCCAGCCGTTCGACATGCCTGAATCCGAGTCCGACTTGGTCGGCGGTTTTCATACCGAATACGGTGCCTTCAAGTGGTCGCTGTTCTTCGTCGCCGAGTACTGCCACATGGTCATCGGCTCGGCTGTGTTCATCCTGCTGTTCTTCGGCGGTTGGAATCCGCTGCCGTGGGTAACCCTCACCGACACGGTGCAGGCTTTGGCTCACATCATTCCGGTTGCGACTCACCCGCTGTTCATGGGCGTACTCGGCATCAGCATCTTCCTCGTGAAGATCTGCCTCTCGATCTTCTTCTTCATGTGGGTGCGCTGGACGCTCCCTCGCTTCCGCTACGACCAAGTCATGAACATCGGCTGGAAACAGCTGCTGCCGCTGTCAATCGCCAACCTGATCGCCTACACGATCGGCATCGCCCTGCTGCAAAAGTAACCGATCACAACTCTCCCGCACCATGGCCGTCATTCAAGTCGAACGTAAACCGCTCTCCTTCCTTGAGCGCACCTATATCCCTCAGATCGTTGGTGGTCTGCGGACCACGCTGAGGCATTTTTTCAAGCCCACCGTCACGCTCCAGTATCCTGAGCAACGCCCCGAGATTTCCAAAAACTACCGTGGCGTGCCCACGTTGGTCATGGATCCCAACGGCCGCGAAAAGTGCGTCTCTTGCCAACTCTGTGAGTTCGTCTGCCCGCCCAAGGCGATTCGCATCACGCCTGGCGAAATCCCCGCAGATTCGGCCAACGCCCACGTCGAGAAGGCCCCGCAGGCCTTCGACATCGACATGTTGCGCTGCATTTACTGCGGCCTGTGCCAAGAGGTTTGCCCCGAGGAGGCGATCTGGTTGCAAAACCAGTTCTCGATGAGCGGTTACACCCGCGCCGAGATGGTCAACAACAAGGCTAAGCTCTACGAACTCGGCGGCACCTTGCCCGACCAGCATCACAAGTGGGACAAGAAAAAGGCCGCCGAAGCCCACGGCAACGAGCACTGAGTTCAGGCCGCTTCGTAATCCCTTTCGAATTATTCAACCATGTCGCCCGACATCTTCTTTTATCTTTTCTCGGCCCTTACTGCAGGTTCCGCGCTCGCGGTGGTGCTTTGCAAAAACACCGTCGCTTCCGCGCTCAGCCTGCTGGTGAGCCTGGTGGGCGTGGCCGCGCTGTTTATCCTGCTCGACGCCTTTCTTTTGGCGGCGCTCATGGTGTTCGTCTACGCCGGCGCGGTCGTGGCGCTGTTCCTGTTTATCGTGATGCTCATCGATACCTACGGTGGGGTGCGTAAGCCCTTCAAAAAGGCGACGATCGTCGCCTCCGGTTTGGCGCTGGCTCTGCTGGTGACCGGCCTCGCGACCCTCGCTCAGCGCGGATCGATCGCGACCCCTGAGTTCGCGGTAACCGCAGCATCGATTGTTCCTGTCGGCGCCAGTCTGCGCGCTTACGGCGAACAACTTTTCACGACCTACCTGCTGCCCGTGCAGATTGTGGGTTTTCTTCTGCTCATCGCCATGCTCGGCGTGATCGTGCTCAGCAAAAAGTTTGAAGGCCTGGAGGACGTTAAATGAACGTAGGAATTAACGAATATCTTTATCTGAGCGCTGTGCTCTTCGCCATCGGCTTCTTTGGCGTCTTGCTGCGCAAGAACACGCTCGTGATCTACATGTGCTTGGAGCTCATGCTGGTCGCCTCGACCGTCGCGCTCGTCGCGTTCTCGCACTTCAACCGCACCATGGACGGCAACGTCTTTGTGTTTTTTATCCTCACCGTCGCCGCTGCCGAGGTGGCAGTCGGTCTTGCCATCATTGTGGCTCTCTTCCGCCGTCGCCAGACCATCCAGGTCGAAGAGCTCAACGCGCTGAAAAACTAAGCCTCTACCCACGTCACCGTGCCTACCACCGTTTTTGGCTTTTCGCCCCTTCTCGTCGCCCTCGTAACCCTGCTGACGCCGCTGGCTTCGGCCGCCGTGATCGCGCTGTTCCTGCGTCGTCAGGGCTCCATCGCCTCGCTGGTGTCGACGTTCACCGCCGCGCTTATTGCGGCGGGCGGCCTATCGCTGGCTTACACTGGCGCGCGTTTCACTGACTCGGCCGACTGGCTGACGTTGGGCAACTTCACGCTGTCGCTCGGCATCAAGTTCGACGATCTCTCCGCGCTGATGATCTCCATCGTCGGTGTAGTCGGCCTGTGCGTCCATGTGTTCTCGCTCGGTTACATGCATGATGACGCGGCCAAGGCCCGCTACTTCGGCGGCCTTTCGATCTTCATGTTCTCGATGCTCGGTATCGTGCTAGCGGACAATTTGTTCATGATTTTCATCTTCTGGGAGTTGGTGGGTTTCAGCTCCTACGTGCTGATCAACCACTATCACGAGAAGCAGTCCGCCGCCGACGCGTCCAAGAAGGCGTTCATCGCCAATCGCGTGGGCGACTTCGGTTTCCTGCTGGGTATCATCGCCTGCTACTATGCCTTCGGCACGGTTAACCTCTCCGACATCGCCGCCGCCACGGTTTCGATCTCCGGGGTGAATACCAATGTCATCGCGCTGCTCCTGTTCTGCGGCGCGGTCGGTAAATCCGCACAGGTTCCGCTTCACGTCTGGTTGCCCGACGCGATGGAAGGCCCGACGCCCGTGTCGGCCCTGATCCACGCCGCCACGATGGTGGCCGCGGGTATCTTTATGCTCTGCCGCCTTGAGCCGCTCTTCGCGATTTCGCCGCTGGCTCTCGAGGTCGTCACCTGGATTGGTGCCGGCACTGCGCTCTACGCCGCTCTCTGCGCCATCACCCAAAGCGACATCAAAAAGGTGTTGGCTTACTCGACGCTTTCCCAGCTCGGCTACATGGTCGCCGCTTTCGGCTTGGGCCGCCTGAACATCGGCCACGATGGCCTGCCCACCTCGGCGCCGCTCCTCGCTGGCGCCGCCGCTGCGATGTTCCACCTCACCACGCACGCCTTCTTCAAGGCGCTGATGTTCCTTGGTTCGGGCTCCGTCATCCACGGCTGCCACCACGAGCAGGACATCTTCAAAATGGGTGGTCTCTCGAAGAAGATGCCGCTGACCTTTGTCACCTTCACGCTGGGCGTCGCCGCCATTGCCGGCCTGCCGTTCCTCTCCGGATTTTATTCCAAGGACGCCATCCTTCATCTCGCCGAGCTGAATAACTTCCCAGTCTTCGTGATCCTGTTCATCACGGCGATCCTGACCTCCTTTTACATGGTGCGCATGTGGAAGCTGGTGTTTCTGGGGACCGCCCGTAGCGAGCACGCCGCCCACGCTCACGAGGGCGGCATCAGCATGACCTTGCCCCTGGTGGTTCTCGCCGTGCTGGCGGTGGTGGCAGGTTACACCCACGGTCCCCTCAGCATTTATGGTCACGCTTTCGACGGCGTGTGGTCGCAGATTCCTCATGCCGAGGGCCCTGGCGTGTTGGTGATGAGCTTGACCATCCTCTTGGTCGGCGCGGGTTCAGCCTTCGCCTTCTACAAGCCGGGCAGCGTCGACACGCTGCAAACCAAGGCTCCCGCAGTCTTCGGTTTCTTGGTCGTCCTCAAGGCGTCCTTCGACGGTGCCTACAACTGGTATGTCGCCAAGGTTCAGCAGCGCTTCGCCATGCTGCTCGATTTCCTTGAGCGCATTTTCCTCTCCGGCCTGATCGTCCGCGGGCTCTCGGGAGTCGTCGGCTTGGTGGGCATCGGAGCCCGCGCTCTCCATGTCGGCAGCCTGCACGCCTACGTTTATTGGTTCCTAGCGGGTGCGGCCGTCCTTTGGGCCTTCGCTGGTGGTTGGCTTAACTAAAGCAATTTTCGTTCAACAACG